>CAYZAF010000350.1:0-11241 GCA_964476435.1 uncultured Syntrophaceae bacterium | reverse complement strand
GTCCTTCTTCTCCCGGAGGATCAGCTCCTCCTTTTCGACGGCTTCCTTCTTTGCCCTTATGCGCTCGATTTCCTGCTCCGAGGCAGCCAGGTGCTCCTGGAGGGAAGCCTTTTCAATGTGCAGATCCCCGAGGCCCAGCCTCATCTCTTCGTATCTCGCCACGGCCCGCTCGTGCTCTTTCTGGAGAAGCCCATACCCCTCTTCCAGGGTCCGGACTTTTTCGAGGGCCCCTTCGAGCTCTTTTGCCGTCTCCCTTTTTTTCTCTCCCTTGGCAGTCTTTTCTTTCTCGAAGGCCTCCACAGCCGCACCTTTCCGGGCCGCCTCCTCTTCATCCTTCCTCAGCTGGTTCCTCGTCCTTTCTATGGCGATGGAGGTTTCGTGAAATCTATTGTCCCTGTCAATGTACTCCGCCTTCGTCGCTTCGAGGCGGCCCTTCAGGTCGGCCAGCACCTGCTCTAGCTTGGCTTTCTGTCCTTCGAGTCCTGCCTTTGACGCCTCAGCTTCAACGGAGAACGCCTCATTTCCGCCTTCCTGGGCTGGCTCAACGCGGGAAGCCTGCTCCACAAGCCTCTCCTCGATGGTTCTGATCTGCGCTGCGACGTCGATATGCTCCCTCTCCAGCGCTGCCAGGGCGTCCTGTCTCGTTCGTCTCCTCTGTCCGGATGCTTCCCTCGCGGACTCGTGCTGCTTCCGGGATGCCTCCAGTCCTTCGAGCTTCGCAATCTCAGTCCGCAGCTCATCCTCGAGCAGGGCAATCTCTGTCTCCAGCTTCGTTTTCTCCCGGAATTCCCGTATCGAGAGAGCGGCTGCGTTGTCCTGCCTCTTACGGATGAGGCCCCTCGAATCGACGAGTACGTCGCCCGCGAGAAAAAGACCGTCTTCCCCCTCCTCTATCCTGCGGAAGGCCTCTGCGGCGTCGCCCACGCGTCGAAGCCTCACATCTGCCTCGCCCTCTTCCAAGGCGAACATGCCCCTTTCGGGGAAGAAGATGAAGTTTGCAGCGTACTCCCGGGCTGCCTTGGACAGACCCTCCGGATCGAGTGCCAAAAGCACGTGATAGTCCATCTCTCGCGCGAAGAATGCCTCGATCACCTGCTCGTTCTCTTTCGATGCCTTCAGAATGTTGATGAGCTGCTTGAAGGGCAGGGAAGTCTTCCTCGCGCCTTCGCCAAAGGTCTTCATCTGCCGGAAGACCTCTTCCTTCCCCCTCTTCACCCCTTTCAGCCCCTCGATGCCATTCTTTAGGCCAGCCCCCTCGCGGGCAATGGCATCGCATCGTTCCGCCAGATCCTTCTCCTCCGCCTCTGCGAGGGCAGCCGCCTTTCTCTCCTGCCCCATCCGGTCCAGCACCGCCGACAGCTTTTCTTCGAGGAGGCGCAGCCTCTCTTTCAGGAGTCCCTCTTCTTCGAGACGCCTCTCCCGGCGCGCCTCTCGCTCCTTCTCCATCCTCTCCCTCTCCAGGATGGCGTTCCGTATCTCCGTGAGCCCCGTCATTACCCCGAAGAGCCTGTTCCTCTCCTCTTCTGCCTCCTGCTCCATCCTTTCGCGCGCTCGTTGCAGCTCGTCCCGCCGCGCCTCCAGTGCGCGGCTCTCCTCTTCCAGGCCGGCCAGACCCTCCCTCTGACGGGCAGCAGATTCCCTGAAGGCTTCAATCGATTTCACGTCGAGGTCGATCAGCCTCTCGATGGCGCCGATCTCCTGCTGCAACTCTTTCAGGGCTCCGTCCAGCCGCTTCTTCTCCCCTTCGAGGTAGTTCAGCTCGAGGAGCCTTTTTTCCATGTCCTTTTCTTTGCTTTTGATGTCGATTTCGAGCTGTCTCGATACGGCGTCGGCTGCGGTGATCTCATCGTCTTTTGCCGCGATCCTGCCTTTGAGGCCCTCCCTGTCTCCTTCGGCGGCCTCAGCCTCTTTCATTAAGGCGCCTCTCCTCTCGTCGAGTTTGGCGGCCCGCCTTGAGAGTCGCCCGTATCCGTCCAGGAGGAGGGCAACGTCAATCCGGTGAAGCTCCTCTTTCAGCCCGTTGTAGAGCTTAAGCCTGGCTGCCTCTTCGTCGGCCCTTTCGAATGCCTTTCCTACCTCCCGCTGGATGTCTTCCACCCGTTCGAGGTTGGCCCTCACTTCTTCCATGCGGGAGAATGCATCCCGCTTCTTCTCCTCGAACCTCGTGATGCCGCTCGTCTCCTCGACCACGACCCTGCGCTCCTGGGGCCGCATCTGGGCGAAGTACTCGATGTTCCCCTGCTCGATGATGGCATACGAATAAAGGCCGATGCCCGTGCCGAGGAAGAAGTCCTGTACGTCCTTGAGGCGCACCGGGTCGCCATTGATGTAGTATTCGTTCGTGCCGTCCCGGAAGATGCGTCTCTTTATGGCGTACTCCGTGGCATCGTTCGCGAGCCCCAAGGTGACCTCTGCCATGTTTACCTGCTTCTTGGCATCGCTGCCGTGGAAGATGACGTCCCCCATCTCCTTGACGCGGAGCGATTTGGTGCCCCTCTCGCCGAGCACCCAGGTGACGGCATCCACTATGTTGCTCTTGCCGCATCCGTTGGGCCCGACGATGCACGTGACGCCTTCATGGAACCGGAAGGTTGTTCTGCCGAGGAATGACTTGAAACCCAGGAGTTCGAGGGAGGTCAGCTTCATGGGATTGAGGCGATGGCCTTCTTGATCCTTCCAGCCACCTTGTCCCGCCCGAGGATCTCTATGACTTCGAAAATGCCCGGAGTCACCTCTCTGCCAGAGAGGGCCACCCTGACAGGCTGTACGACCTCCACGACTTTCTTGTCGAAGGCCTTGGCGATGGCCTCGACAAAGGCGCGCTGCTCCTCTTCCCCGAGCGCAGGCAGAAAAGAGAAATCCTCGAGGAAACGCGCGAGCACCGGCTTCGTCGCAGGGGTCAGGTATTTTTCCGCGGCTTTGGGCTCGTACTCGACCTCGTCTTTCCAGAAGAACGCGGCCATCCGGGCCATCTCTTTGAGGGTCTTTGCCCGCTCCCTGAAAAGCCCGACGATCTTGAGGAGCCTCGCTCTGTCGGCTGGAGGATACCCCAGCTCTTCGGCAAAGGGGGCAAGGCGCTCCGCGACTTCCGCCGGAGGAAGGGTCTTGATGTAGTGGCTGTTCAGCCACAGGAGCTTGTCCATGTCGAAGACAGCGGGCGACTTGCCCACGTTCCTCACGTCGAACTTCTCCACAAGCTCTGAAGCGGAGAAGATCTCCTGGTCGCCGTGGGCCCAGCCGAGCCTCGCCAGGTAATTCATGAGCGCCTCGGAGAGGAAGCCCCCCTCCCGGTATTCGAGGAGGGAAGCTGCCCCGTGCCGCTTGCTGAGGCGAGCCTTGTCCCTTCCGTGGATGAGGGGCATATGGCCGAACTGGGGCACCTCGAACCCGAGGGCCTCGTACATGAGAATTTGGCGCGGGGTGTTGTTGATGTGGTCGTCTCCCCTGAGCACGTGCGTGATGCCCATGAGCGCGTCGTCCACCACGACCGTGAAATTGTACGTGGGCGTGCCGTCGCTCCTGTATATGACGAGATCGTCGAGCTCCGATGCCTGGAAGGATATCCTGCCGCGCACCATGTCGTCGAAGAAGATGGTGCCGCTGAGAGGCGTCTTGAAGCGAACCACGAAGGGCTTGTCAGGATACTCCTTCGCGCTATCCCTGCACGTCCTGTCGTAGGAAGGCTTTTTCCCCTGGGCCATGGCGCTCTTTCTCTTCTCTTCGAGCACCTCGGGGGTGCAATAGCATTTGTAGGCATGGCCTTCATCGAGGAGTCGGTAAGCGTTTTTCTTGTAGAGGTCGAACCTGGCGCTCTGGAACAAAGGGGGGCCGTCATGGGTGATGCCGAGCCAGGCGAGGCCGTCGAGGATGTCCTTCGTGTACTCTTCCTTTGAGCGCTCCCTGTCCGTGTCCTCGATCCTCAGGATGAAGGATCCCCCGTGGTGGCGGGCGAAGAGCCAGTTGAAAAGGGCTGTGCGGGCGCCCCCGATATGGAGGTTTCCCGTTGGGCTTGGGGCGAATCTTGTTTTGACCATGAAAGCAAAGCCTTTCCGAGTTTTGATGATTATAAGAAATACTGGCTCATTCATCAACCGTATATTTTGCCAATGCCGGGATAGCCCCGGAGCGCCTCTCAATCCTTCGGTCTCCCCATAACGCGGCACAAACAGTGTTACGCGCTGTAGTTCGAAGTTTTACGCATTCTTTTGCGAGAGGGGATTCTTACGGATCGGGCCGACCTTAATGTTCCCGTCGGTGAAGCTCCCCGCCCACAGGGCGGGGCTTCCCGGATAGGAATGAAGCGCCATTTATTGCGCTCCTTGACCTAAGCCCACAGGCGGGGCTTGCGGAGCGCTCCCGGTCGAGAAAGCTCGACAATTTTGTCCGACCACGGAGCGGCCTGTCGCCTTTTACCGCGGCTGGGCGCTTCTTTTCGCGAAGATGCCTCTGGCATGGTAGTTGCTTCTAAACCCGGAGAATCTGAATCAAGGAGGAATTCGTATGAAGAGAAGATTGGTTGCTCTGGTCGCGCTCCTTCTGGTAGCTGCATCAACCGTGGCGTTCGCTCCATCGGCACAGGCCTTTGAACGCCATCACCACCACCATCATCACCATCACCACCATCATCGCTAGGGGGCTGGAAGGTTCCCCGGCGCCGGGAGAATGCAGGCTGTCCGTCCGATTTTCCGGGCAGCCTGTAAGTCCCGATCTTGAGGTGGAGCGACGCAACCCTACCACTCGCAGACCCAGCGGCCCTTTATCTGGCGCTCTCTCATGGCGTCGGCAACATCGTTGATCTCTTCCACCTTGAACTTTTTCGTCATGAGCTTATCGAGGAGAAGCTCGCCCCTCACTGCCATGTCGGCGAATATGGGTATGTCCCGGTGGGTCTGAATCAACCCGTAGAGCGTACCCTGAATCGAATTGCAGTGACCCGTGAGAAACGTGAAGGGCAACGGCACCATTGTTTCCGGCGGGCACATGCCGATTTGCACGTGCTTCCCCCCAAGCGCTATTGCCCAGCAAGCCTGGAGAATGGCGCCGGGATCGCCGATCACCTCGAAAGTGTAGTTGGCGCCTCCCCCGGTGAGCTCTTTTACGATGGGAACCGGGTCTTCCTTGCTGCTGTCAATGAAGTGGGTGATCCCGAACTCCCTCGCGATCTCTTCCTTGCTCGCCTCGAGGTCGATCCCGATGATGGGAAAGGCGCTTCGCAGCTTTGCACCCCGGACGACGTTGAGTCCGACACCTCCCAGGCCCCATATGGCCACAGACTCCCCGGGTTTCACCCCTGCCCCGTTGTAGACGGCGCCGAACCCCGTCGGCATGCAGCAGCCCAGGAAGCTGGCCTGATCTAGGGGCAGATCGTCCCTCACTTTCACCGCCCCTTTTTCGGGAACCACCATGTATTCGGCAAAACCGGAAACGAAGGTCTGGTGGCCGAGCTGGCGCCCTTTCGAATCCCTCAGCCTCGATGTTCCATCGGGGAGCACACCCTCGTGGAATATCCCCGTACTCCTCCTGCAGATATACCCTTGGCCGTTCGCGCATTCGGGACACGTGCCGCAAGGGACCATCCACGTTGTCACCACGTGGTCCCCCTTCTTGAGGGACGTGACGCCCGGTCCCACCCCTTCGACCATGCCTGCTGCTTCGTGGCCAAGGACGCTGGGTAAGCCAAAATCCGCCCTCCCTCTCATGAAATGGAGGTCTGACTGGCAGAAGCCGGTAAAGGCCGTCTTCACGAGCACCTCCCCGGCCTTGGGCGAAGCGAGATCGACCTCCTCGATAGTCACGGGCTTATTGAATTCTCGCAAAACTGCTGCCTTCATCTTCATGGTCCATCCTCCGGTATGCCAAGCGCATCAGCGCTCGTTGGCCTTCACCTTCTCCAGGGCGTCCCGAAAAAGGCGGCACGGTCTTTGAGTCTAATCCAGTATTACCACGGGAGAGACAGACCGCGCAATCCCTTTTTGGCTTCCCGGCATGGCGGCACGGGCATTCTGGCCGATCATGTCTTAGATTACTCTCATCGGGATACAACGTATTTCGAGGAACTCACCGAAAAGAGAGGAGGTACGTATGGACAGGAGGACTTTTCTGAAGAGCGCCTCGGTCGGAGCCGTGGCTGTGGGAGTTGCGGGAACGGTACTGGCCGCGGAGAAGAATTTCCCTACGAAGGTCGATCAGGGCCTCTTTGAAACGATCAACAGGGTAAAGGACCCCTCGAACAAGACCCCCCTGGAAAAGCAGCATGCCCCCGTGATCACCGCTCCCCTGACCGTAAAGGCAGGGGTGCCGTTCATTGTTGAGGTGAGCGTCGGCGAGGTCCTTCATCCCATGGGGGAGACGCACTGGATCGAGTTTGTCACCCTTGAGATAGGCAATGAGCCTGCGGGCAGGATCGATTTTGAGCCTAAGGGATACCTGAGCCCGAAGGGGACCCTCACCCTCACCTTGACGAAAGAGTCCGCGCCTTCAGGCAGGGTTACCTTAATGGCTCACCAGCGCTGCAATCTCCACGGCTATTGGGAAGGCAGCCTCGATATCGCCGTAACATAGAAGCTCGATACTAAAGAAGTGACTCAATGACGGCAGAGATTATGGTCAATATGGAAAGAGCTCTCTACGGATTTGCCGCGGCCGTCGGATACTCCCATCCCATTCATCCGCCGTCCACCCATATGCCGATCGGCCTCATCTTCGGCGCGTTTCTCCTCGGCCTCCTATCGCTCATATTCCACCACGAGGTCTTTGGCAGAGCCGCGCGCTACTGCGCGATAATTGCGCTCTGCTTCTCTGTTCTCACGCTCTGCATCGGCTATCTCGATTGGCGTCGTTTCTTCGGGGGCGGTTGGCTAATCCCTATCGAGATAAAGATGGCGCTCGGTGGTTGTCTTTTCGTCCTGCTCATCTGGGCGCTCGTCGCCGGCAGAGGTGGAGCGCGGGCCACTGGTCGCGTCGTCCTCCTCTACTCCTTAAGCCTGGCCAATGTGCTCGGCATCGGCTACTTTGGCGGGCAGCTCGTCTATTCGGGGAGGAGCCCGGCCGCCCCTGTGCAGTATAGGGCAGGGGAAGCGATCTTCCGCAGCAACTGCAGCGGGTGCCATCCGTACGGAGGGAATATTGCGGATCCTGCCTTTCCCCTGAGGGGCGCCCCCCAGCTGAAGGACGGCCCGGCGTTCCTCACGTGGATCCGCGCTCCCCGCCTCGCGAACGGGTCACGGGGGGCCATGCCTTCCTTCCCTGGTTCCAGGATATCCGATGGGCAAACGGAAACGCTCCGGGCCTACGTGGTCAATGTGATCGAGGGGTCTGCACAAGGAGGGGAGGGAGGGCCGCCGGCAGCACAGGTGGCGGTCAAGACCGACCGGGCGAGCATCGAGAAAGGCCATGTGCTCTTCGAGGCACACTGCTCTGACTGCCATGCGGCGAAGAGCGCGGAGACCCTTGTGGGGCCTGGCCTGGCCGGAATACTGAAGCGGCCGCAGCTGCCCGCGAGCGGCCGTCCCGCAACGGCCGAGAACGTGTACAGGCAGCTGCGGCAGCCATACCGGAAAATGCCCTCATTCGCGCAGAAGCTGACGGACGAGGACGTGGCCAATCTTATTGCGTTCCTCAACACCCTCTAGGCCCCTTCCCATCTCCCCGTGGCAAAGAGCACGCCTTTTTGCCCGTCAGGGAACGGGGACGCGGTCGGGCTCTGTCCACGCGGGAGCGAAGATCTGAAAACCGATCAATTCCCCGCTGCCCGTAATCCGTGCGGAATGGACCGTGCCCATGGGGATATGGATGATGGTCCCGGGACTGATATCGGTCTCCTTTCCGTCCATGACCATCTTGCCGGTCCCTTCGATCACGTAGAGCGTCTCCGAGTGGGTCTTGTGGAAGTGGGTTTTCACTTCGAAGCCCGGCGCAAATCTCGCAAGGAACATTGTTGCCGTCGCGTCGCTGGCCAGAGGGATCGATTGCGCCTTCTCTCCGGCAGGCATGGGATTGGCTTTTAGAATGTCAGCGTAGTTGGCGATGATTTGGCTGGCCGGTTCGGCCGCACGGGCGGAAGCGACGAAGACGAAGAGGAGAAGAACTAACGTTCCACACAGGGCTATGGTTCTTTTCGGTCTCACAATCCTACCTCCAGATTTGGGATTTGTCGAAAAGAAGGAGAAAACCGGTTCTGCCGTACCGTAAGCCTCCCCTTCTTTCACGCATGAAAGCGGCCGTTACCCTCGTGTCCCTGCAAACATCCGCACCTATGGGTGATCATACAGACAGCCATTGCCCTTGTCAAGAAACATCCCTGCCAGTCTTCCGTTTGCGGTTCCTGTGGCCTCCCAGGGCCTCATCTTGAGCCGGATTCGCCCTCGCCCGAGGCAGCGGGGGGCTCCACTGCGCAGGAGGGTGCCGGCGGAAGGGCTCGAAAGCCGAGGGCCTTCTTCAGCCCTGCGAGCATGCCCCGGCGGCGGGTGCCTATGCGGCCTCCGAGGACAGACGCCAGAAGAATGACCCCGGTGACGACGTACTGCCACGAGCTTGCAACCCCCACCATGTTGAGGCCGTTCTGCAGGATGCCTATGAAAAGGCAGCCGAATGCGGTGCCGACGACGCTGCCTGCACCGCCGGTGAGCGCCGTGCCGCCAATCAGAACAGCCGCCACTGCCTGTAAGGCAAGACCCGGATCGACCTGCGGTACCGCTGCCCCCACCCTTCCGACGGCAATGGCACCGGCGAGGCCTGCACATGCCCCGGCCACTGCGTATACCATGATGAGCGTGCGCTCGGTCCTCACGCCAGACAGCCGGGCAGCCGTGTAGCTGCCGCCTGTGGCGTAAATGTCGCGGCCGAAGTATGTCCGCCGCTGGACGAAGAGAAAGATCACGAACACCGCTGCCATGATGTATATGGGGGTCTGCACCCCGAGAAGGCGGGAGATCGAGATCTGGTTGACCACCGGATCCTTTACATAGATTGACTGCGTATTCGTCCAGATCAGCACGATGCCCGTAAGGGCGGTCATGGACGCAAGGGTGACCACGAAGACGGAGAGCCTGAACAGAGCGACAAACACGCCGTTGAGAAGGGCCCCCAGGAGGGCCCCGAGAACAACCGCGGCTGCCACAGCCGCCGGACCGGGCAAAACATGCCCTTCGAGCACCTTGCCCAAAAAAATGCCGCAGAGCGCGGCGATGGCGCCAACGGAGAGGTCGAACCCTCCGCTTATGAGGACGAACGTCATGCCCATGGCAACGATCCAGAGTATCGATACCGAAGCCAGGACGTTCTGCACGTTCAGGGACGTGCGGAAACCCGGCTGCCAGACCGCGAAAAGGGCAAAGAGAAGGACCACTATGGCGAGGACGGGACGAAACGGCCGCGTGCTCGCCCACACATCGGAGAGGGCTTTCTTCATAGGTCAGCAACGCCCATGCGCGATTCTACCCCTCTTTCGTGCCTCCGCCCAAAGCGGCCAGTCTCGTTTCCGTGGCTTCTTCCCGTGGGATAGTGGCCACCACGCAGCCCCGGAAGAAGACAACGATGCGGTCGCATAAATCGCATAGCTCGTCGTATTCGGACGAGCTCACGAGCATCGCGACGCCCCGGGAGGCTGCGTCCCTTAAGTGGCGATGGATCTCCCCTTTGGCCGAAACATCCACCCCACGGGTCGGCTCGTCGAGGAGCAGGACCTTTGGAGGTCTGAGGAGCCATTTCCCCAGGGAGACCTTCTGCTGATTGCCGCCGCTTAAGGTCTGCACCTCTGAGTCCAACGCGGCTTTTATGGAGAGGAGCCTGGAGGTGGCGGAACATTCGTCCTCCATGGCTGCGCTGCGGGGATTGCCCAGACGCCGTCGCTCCGAAGTCGCGGCCATGGCGAGATTATCCCTCAAGGTCATGGGTAAAACTACCCCTTGAGTCTTTCTGTCCGGCGGCAGAAAGCCTAAGCCATGCTTGATGGCAATGCGGGGGTTCTCATTCCTCAGAGGTTTGCCTGCCAGAAGGATCGTTCCGGAGGAGGGACGGCGCAGGCCATAGATTGCCTCAAGAACCTCCCTCCGTCCTGAGCCCACAAGGCCGCCCAGACCCACGATCTCGCCCTTCCGGACGTCAAGGTCCACATTCGAGACGCTCCCCTCGATGGAAAGGTCGCGGATCCGTAAAACGGGGACGGTCTCGACCAGCCGCCTCCTCGTTTGCCCGGGAGTCATTGGTTTTTCTGTGCCCACCATGGCTTGGACGAGCGTTTGCGGGCTAAAGGCCTCCTTTTTGCCTTCCGCAACCGTAACCCCATCCCGCAGAACGGTCATCTCGTCAGCGATCTCGAACACCTCCGGCAGGCGGTGCGAAACGTATATGATGCATACCCCTTGTTCCTTGAGCCGCCGGATCGCAGCAAAGAGACCCCTTGTCTCCTCGTCCGAAAGAGAGCTCGTGGGCTCATCGAGCACGAGGATCCTCACGTCGGTCGACATGGCTCTCGCTATCTCGACCATCTGCTTCTGGTCGGGCCGTAGCGACCGCACGATCGCGGCAGGGTCGTAACCGGCGCCGACCTGCTTGAGCACCTCGCGGGCACGCAGCCGCGTGGCGCCCCAATCGATCCCCAATCTTCCCCTGATCAATCGGCGGCCGAGGAGGATATTCTCGGCGATCGACAGGTCCTCGGCGAGCGCCGTCTCTTGGGAAACCATTGAGATTCCGTGGGCAAGGGCGTCCAGGGGACTGCGAAATGCCACGGGCGAGCCCCGCATCAGGATGGCGCCCTCGTCGGGGCGCAGCTGCCCGGAAAGAATGTTGAGCATCGTGGACTTCCCCGAGCCGTTCTGCCCCATGAGCGCATGGACGACTCCCGTCTTTTCCACGACCATCCGGGCATCGCAAAGGGCATGGACGCCGCCGAACCATTTGTGGAGACCCGTCAGGCTCAAGAGAGGCGCGGTTTGCGAGCCTGGCGAATCAGGCATCATGAGTTCCCCCAATAGCTATTGCGCCTTAGCGCAGGAGACCGCGAAAGGCGCCTTTAGTGCACGAAGGTGAGTGAATCTACGTTTTCCTTGGTCGCCAGCTCGCCGATGAACAGCATTCTCCTTGCCGGGAGCAGCTGCTTGGTGAGGACGTCGTACGCTGCGATGGCCGCAGCGTTGCCCACTTTCCACCACGCATTGCGGTACGCGCAGAGCGCGGTCCCTTCCTTGATGCCGGCCGCGGTGATATCCTGGCCCCCGTTCATCGTGGCCACGAGGACGC
>CAYZAF010000349.1:0-7734 GCA_964476435.1 uncultured Syntrophaceae bacterium | reverse complement strand
TTGTCTTTAAGCCAGTGCCGCCTTCAGGCTGACAAGTCTTTCGGTCATGCGACGATGGCCGTTTGACACAACACTAGGGGAGAAAATCGCCTCAGCTCATGCGGCTAGTTACGGTTTTCGCGCTCCCTTGAGGCGCTCTTCTCCCAGGGCGTTGGCGCCGAGGATGGCCCCCAGGATCAAGTCGGGATTGATCTCAAAATAGGTGTTATGGGTCGTCAATCCCTCCATACAGGCAACTTCCGCAGCCTTCCTGAGATGCTCCGGCGACACATCCGTTATTCCCAGTTGTCCGAGGGTGGTCGGCAGCCCGACGGCTTCGCAGAATCCGAATACCCTGTCGATCTCCGTTCTTGGATAGTTCTCCAGCACGAGGAGGCTCAAAGTACCGTACGCGACGAGCTCCCCGTGCATCATGCTCTTTGTCTCTTCCATGGCCGCGAAGCCCTCGTGGATCCCGTGGGCGGACGACAGGCCCGAGCTTTCAAAACCCAATCCTGAGAGCAGGATGTTTGCTTCGATCACCTTCTCCACTGCCGGTGTCAAAGCCTTTCGGTCAACGGCAAGCTTTGCGCTCACCCCGTATTCCATGAGTGTGTCGTAGCAAAGCCGGGCGAGGCTCAAGGCTGCGGAGGTCGACACGCCGCCCGGCATGTTCTTGGCGCTCGATTTCGTGCAGGTGAAGGCCTCGAACCAGGTGGCAAGGGCATCTCCCATGCCGGCAACGAAGAACCGCGCCGGGGCCTCGGAGATCACCTTCGAGTCGACGAGAACGACGTCCGGGTTTCTTTTGAGCCTGAGAAACCGGTCCAGCATGTGGTTCTCTTTGTACTGTACCGACAGGGCGCTGCACGGCGCATCGTTCGATGCGACCGTGGGGATGATGACGAGGCTGCACCCAAGATCGTGGGAGACCGCCTTTGCTGTGTCGATGGCGCTTCCTCCTCCCAGCCCTGCAACCACATCCGGCCCGAAAGCCCGAGCTTTGACCGAGATTTTGTCGGCCCCAGCCCTCGTGCAGAGCCCCTCAAAAGGCTCATACCCGTAGGCGATTGAACGTGCCGCAAAACCTTTGGAGATCCGGTCTTTTACGATGGACCATGCGAGGGGATCAGCGACGAAGAAAACCTTGGAACCGAGGTGGCCGATGTATTGACCCGCGTCTTCAAGAACCCGAGGACCCTGAACGTAGCGGTTTGGGGCGATCATTATCTTTACCATTGCTTCCCCCTTTGTTGTCGGCGACTGTCCGACCAATCTCGCTTCAAGGGTATCCTTTTCGTACCCGAGAAAGATCCCTGATGCGCCGCTGCTCTTAACTTTAGCACAAGTAGGCTTCGCCGGTCACTGCCTGAAGCGCAAGCCATGCGGTACCTTATTTTGCATAGTGCCCTACCGTGTTCCGTTTTTGTTTGCCGGTTTCAAGAAGCAATCGAGGGCAAATCCCATGATCGCCGAGGCAGAGACCAGGGCAATCGCGCTCCTGAAGGTCCCTGTGGCATCGATGGTCTTCCCCCCGACATAGAGGCCCAGGGCCCCGCCGAAAGCACCGAAGCCGAACCACCATCCGACCATTCTTCCCACGATGGGGGGAGGGTAATTCGCAGCGATAAACCCGTTAAAAGATGCACCCATGAAGTTAACGCCCCAACCGACAAGCATGAGGCAGATGACGAAGAGAGGCAGGCTGCCGCAGACGGAGGCGAGGGTCAGGGGAAATGCAAAGAGTCCTGTGAGAACAAACCCAATCAGGACTGCAGGTCGCTGATTCCCTTTTGCCAACTTATCAAAAACCGACCCGCCGAGAATTGTCGAAATAATTCCTATGATTGTGCCTGCCAAGGCCATTCTTCCGGCCTCAACGGGACCAAGCCCAATCCCCATGGGTGGAGGCACTGCCGCATACGCCGGGACGAAGTTAAGAAAGCAGTATAGATTCCAGGTATTAAAAAAAACCACGAGTGCCCCTATCCAGGTCATGGGCAAGCGGAATGCTTTTGAGAGAGTCAGCTGGCCGGCGCCTGGCTGCCCTTCGCGGACAAGTCCGTCTCTCTTTGCAGACGATGGCGGACGCCTCGCGACAATCAGTGTCAGTGCAATGGAAGCCCATCCGAGGAGAGACATGATAAAAAGGGTGCTCTGCCAAGAAACTCCGCTGCTGAGAATCATTGGTGAAACCAATCCTCCCAACGCCGACCCGACAGAGATGAAGGCTATGATTATTCCACCAGCAAGGCCGCGCTCGTTGGGAGGAAACCATAAAACCACCACCGGTCCGATCGTTGCAAGGAGAAACCCGATCGAGGCGCCTTGAATCAATCGGGCTAGCATAACGACCCCATAGTTCTGCCCTATGATCGGCATGAGGCTGGCTGGAAGGGCAGCGCAAAGCAGCCCCAGGCAGGTCGCAACGGTGATACCGAACTTATCCACTACCACGCCGCCCCAGATGAGCACACATGCCGCAGACAGCACAAAACCCATCATGAGGTTCGTCGCAGTACCCATGCTTATTCGAAGGTTGGCGGCAAGCTCACCTATTATTGGGGCAATGGCGATCATATCCATGTAAACAGCCATGATGGCAAGGCATTCTGACGAGAGAATCACCCAGCGATAGGGCGGGTATTCTGATCTCTCCCCCATGCTGTCCTCCTTAAGTGGGACCGCTTTTGCAGGCTACGAACCCGAGCTTGATTTAATTTCTATCATTTGTTATAAATTCTGTAAAGCATGTCAAGCTCGAAAAGCACGCAGCGAAATGGGCTGGATAGGTGCCAATAGAAGATGAAAGGCTCGATGAGGACCAGGGAGAAACTCCTGGATGCGGCGGTTGATCTTTTTGCCGCCAATGGGTTCGGGGGTACGTCGATCCGGGACATCGCCAGATTGACAGGTATGACGATACCCAATATCTACTACCATTTCGGCAGTAAGGAGGGTCTGCTCATTGCCATTCTTGAACGGGCGACCCAACAGATCGTGAGCGGCTTGGGCGAGGTCGTGGCCCGTTCGGATCTGCAGCCCCTTGACCGGTTTAAGCTGCTTTTGAAAACGCATTTTGACCTTCTCATCAATGTGGGGAGGAAGGAGGCCGATATTCTGTTTCTCGAAGAGGAGCACGTCTCCAGGTTCAGAAAGCCGTTCCAGATAGATCTTTTGAATATCTACCGCGGGGAACTGCGGAATCTTCAGGCTTTGGGCTACGTGAACCAGAAGAACATTACTGTTCTTGCCTTCAATATCTTTGGGGTCATAAACTGGCATCTCCGGTGGTACAAACCGGACGGCAAGCTGACCCTGGACGAAATCAAGGAAGAAATGGTCGCCTTTGTGCTGTTCGGAATGTCGGGAAAGCCCCGGTCGAAGCTTTCCAGATAAGGACGGACAAGCTATTCTCGTTTCTCATCTGCAAGAATTCTTTCGAATGATAGAAATTTGTCTTGACAAACATATCTATCAATAGATAGGATCGTATCTATCCATTGACAGATACGAGTCTCTTGCTTTCGCAAGATGCATCCGGAACCGACTTGAACGGCTCGGCATCAAATAAGAACGGAGGGCACCAACCATGGAATACTGTAACATGGACTTGAACCTCACGAAGGAAGACCTTGCCATGAAGGAATCTGCCCACAAATTCGCAGAGACCGTCATGCGCCCCATTTCGATCCGGCTTGACAAGATGGCGACCGCCGAGGAGGTCGTTGCGCCGGAATCCCCATTCTGGGAGTACATGCGCAAAGGGTACCAGCTCGGCTACCATAAGCTCGCCTTTCCGGAAGAGGTTGGCGGGCCTGGCCTCTCGCCTTTTCAGATCGCGATTGTCATGGAGGAATTGGCCTGGGGAAGCTTCGGATTGACCCTCGCCATCAACACCAGTCTGGAAGCCGGTTTCGCACCGGAAGGGGGCGAAGCTCTTGCCAAGCAGTTTACGATTCCCTTCTGCAAGTGCACGGACGCAAGCTATGTCGGTACGTGGGCCATAACAGAGCCTGACCATGGATCGGATACCCTCATGCCGGGGTATCCAAGTTTTCGCAACCCCAACATCAAAGCCCAGTGCCGCGCGCGTCTGGACGGGAACGAGTATGTGATCAGCGGTCAGAAGGCTGCCTGGGTTTCCGGCGCACCTATGGCAAAGACCATTCTCCTCATGTGCCAGCTCGATGCATCTAAGGGGCACGCGGGAAGCGGCGTATTCGTCTTCTCTCTCGACCGTCCCGGCGTATCCAAGGGAAAGCCCGTCCATAGCATTGGGTGCAGGGAGCTGAACCAAGGGGAGATTTTCTTCGATGAGGTCCGCGTTCCGAAGGAGTCCCTCGTCATAGGGCCTGAAGGGTACGAGGCTGCTCTCGCCGCGCACCTCTCTATGACCACGCCCATGGTCGCCGTCTGGGCCGTGGGGTTGGCACGGGCAGGCTTTGAAGAAGCCCTCAAGTATGCCCGGGTGCGGGAACAGGGAGGCAAGCTGCTCACCGAACACTCTTTCGTTCAGGCGAAGCTTTTCGACATGTTTACCAAGGTAGAGGCAGCCCGGCAGATAGCCCGGGCTGCTTTCGTTTACAACTGGTCCAGCCCGCCGGAAAAAAGGGTTCCTGAGTATGGATATGCCGCAAAGAACTTCGCGACCCAGACTGCCCTTGAGGTGACGAGCGACGCCATCCAGATCCTGGGCTCCAACGGGCTCACGCCTGAGTATCTCACGGAGAAGTTCTTCAGGGACGCGAGAATGACTACCATATGCGACGGGTCGAACGATGTCCTTGCCATCTCTGGAGGATGGACCGTGGCGCAGGTTTATCCGCGCAAGGCTGCGCGATAGGGCAAGGCGAGTCAGCGCATAAAGGGCCTCCCCCATCCTTCAGCCCAGGCCCTCATGCATAGGATTCGGGCGCGAGCCGGGAGTCAGAGTTATGAAAGAATACCCGTTTAGCCAGCAGGCTTTAGGGAACATCATCCGGGACAAGGCGGAAGCGTGCGGGGAAAAGACCTTTCTCGAGTACGAAGACGGCAGCACGGTAACATACCGTGAGCTGGACACGTTGACGAACAGGATAGGAAACGGCTTGGGGAAACTCGGTCTGAAGAAAGGCGAGTTCCTCGCGACCTTTCTGCCCAATAGCCTCGACTCGGTTTGTCTATGGTTCGGAGCTGCAAAGGCAGGCATCATAGAAGTGCCCATCAATCTCGCCAACAAGGGCAGTTATCTATCCCACATTCTGAACAACTCGGACTGCAAGGCGATCGTCATTCAACGTGATCTCCTTGATAGACTCGAAGCTGTCCAGGATGAGGTCCCGAAACTGGAAATGGCAATCGTGAGATCGCAACCAGGCGAGGGCGGACCTTTGCCGAAGCTCAAATTCCCTACGGTCGATTTTGGAGAGCTTCTCGGGGCTTCCGCCGAGTACCTCGACGTACCGGTGAAGGCGAAAGATCCGCAGATGGTCATCTACACATCGGGAACAACGGGGGCAGCCAAAGGAGTGATAGATTCTCATGCCCAAATCTATCTTTCGGCACGCGAATATGCGGAGGCGACACAGGCGACCGAGAGAGACATTCTCTTTACGTTTCTCCCCCTTTTCCATGCCAACGCCCGCATTCTCTGCATCTACGTAGCGCTCCTTCTCGGCACCAAGGTGGTGATCTACGAGAAGTTCAGCGCGAGCCGTTTCTGGGACCAGGTGAGAAAGCATAAAGCGACCATGTTCAACTCCCTCGGGGCTGTCGCCCAGTTCATCTACAACCAGCCGAGAAAACAAGACGATTCTGACAATCCCATAAGAGTTTGCGCGGCGTATCCCATGCCGCCCGAAATATACGAAGACTTTGAAAAAAGGTACAACCTGAAAGTGGTAGAGGGCTACGGCCTTACCGAGCTGGCTATCATCACGTACAATCCCTGGGACTCACCGAAGCCGGGCTCGTGCGGGAAAGAGACAGAGAGTTTTGAGGTGAGGATTGTAGACGAAGATGATTTCCCCGTTCCTACGGGTACTGTCGGAGAAATCGTCGCACGGGGCAGGCTGCCCTGGGCGACCGCGATGGAATACCAGAATATGCCCGACAAGACCGTGGAGCTGGTGAGGAATCACTTTTACCACACCGGCGACGCCGGTTATCTGGATGAGGATGGCTATCTCTTTTTCAAAGACCGTATAAAGGACTACATCCGGAGACGGGGAGAGAATATCTCATCCGCGGAAATCGAGAAAGTGGTAAACAGCCACCCCGGGGTGGCTGAGTCGGCTGCCCTAGGCGTCAAATCGGAGCTTTCCGAAGACGAGGTAAAGATAGCCGTCGTGCTCAAGCCAGGGGAGAAACTGGCGCCGGAAGAGCTTCTCGACTACTGCTCCGACAGGATGCCATATTTTGCCGTCCCGAGGTATGTGGAGTATGTGGAAGCCCTTCCCAAAACAGCCAATGAAAAGGTGCAAAAGGCGAAACTGAGGGAAATAGGCATCACACTCAACACCTGGGACAGGGAGAGAGTGGGATACAAGGTGAAGAAGTAAGGAGGCAATCGTGAGCGATACAGTCCCCGTGCGGGAAGGCTTGTTTGACGAGATAGATGGCGGGAGGCTCCTCGCCAATCGATGCAAAGCCTGCGGAAGGACTTACTTCCCGAAGGCCGCGTTCTGCTACGACTGCCTGGCGAAGGAAATGGAGGAGATCGTGCTCAGCCGGCGGGGTAAGCTTTACTCCTGGGCGATTGGACGAATGGCATCTACCCACCTTAAGCCCCCTTACGCGGTCGGACTCGTGGATCTTCCTGAAAGGGTGAGGATCTTCGCTCCCCTCTTGCTCGTGTCCGACGAATCCTACAGGATCGGCACGGACATGGAAGTCTACCTGGATGATTTGTGGGAAGAGAATGGCAAACGCATAAGAGGGTACAAGTTCAAGCCAGTGGGGCGGAAGTAGAGAAGGTCAATTGATGTCGCCTAGAGGCAGTAATGGAAACGAAGGTGCGAAGCCAACCCTTTCCGAAATAATGATGTTGGTCAACAGTCCTCGATGGAGGCCCTGATGCGCGAAGTAGCGGTCATAGGAGTGGGACAGAGCGAGTTCGGAAAGCTCCCGTTGAGATCCGCGGCCTCTCTGGGCGCTGAAGCGGTACGGGCTGCTTTGGACGATTGCAATATTCCCGCGAAATCGATTCAGGTTGCCTACGCTGCAAGGCAGTACGATGCCAATTGCACCGGCCAGGGGATTCTGAAAGAAGTCGGGGTGAGGAACATAGAGATCATAAACGTGGAGAACGCCTGTGCCGGTGGGGCAACGGCCTTTAGGGGGGTATGGAAGGAGATTGCCGACGGCCGGTACGACGTGGGCATCGCCATCGGGGTAGAATCTATGACGACGAGCCCCATAGCGGGGAAACTCATACCTCCGGAGAAGGACGATCTTGAGGGACACCTGGGCATGACCATGCCCGGCATGTTTGCGATGGTGGCAAGGAGGCAGATGGAGATGGGCGCGACTCCGGAGGACTTCGCCCTCGTGTCGGTCAAGAACCATCACAACGGGTGCCTCAACCCGCATGCCCAGTACAAGAAAGAATTCACCGTTGAGGAGATCCTTGGCTCCCGCATGATCGCGGACCCCATTACGCTCCTCATGTGCTGCCCCAACACGGACGGTGCGGCAGCAGCCATTCTCTGCTCGATGGACATGGCGAGGCGATATACCACTACCCCGGTGAAAGTACTGGGCTCCGCCCTCTGC
>CAYZAF010000348.1:0-19500 GCA_964476435.1 uncultured Syntrophaceae bacterium | reverse complement strand
CTTTACCACCTTGAGGTCCTGAACGAGAGCATGGAGGACAACGACTCCAATGCGACGAGGTTCCTTGTTCTCTCGAAGGCGGCTGCCGCACAAGGGGGTGACAAGTGCTCCGTCGTCTTCACTTGCGCCCACCGGCCGGGCGGCCTTTTTTCCGTCCTGAAAGTCCTCTCCGACGCATCCGTCAACATGACCCGCATAGAATCGAGGCCGCTCAGGAGAGACCCTGGCAGGTATGCGTTTTTCGTCGATTTCGAGGGCGACGACAGGGACGACAGGGTGAAGGGTGTGCTCGAAGAGATGAAGGAACGGTCGACGGGCTTCACATTCCTCGGCTGTTACAAGGGGGACAGGACATGAAAATCGTCGTCCTCGGTTTCGGGCGCATGGGCGCCTGGCTCAGCCGCGTCCTATCGAAAAGTCACGCGGTCTCAGTCTACGATACTGATGCGGCCAAGGTGCCGGCTCCGCCCATCGGCCATGTCGACAGGCTCGAAGATATCGCGCGGATCGCGCCCGACGTGCTCGTCAACGCCGTCACCCTGGATAAGACCGTAGCCGTCTTTGCGGAAGTGGTCCGGTACCTGCCGGACAGCTGCATCCTCTGCGACGTTGCCTCGATAAAGGGAGGGCTCGCCGAGTACTATAAGGAGACAGGCAAAAGGTTCGTCTCCCTCCATCCCATGTTCGGCCCCACCTTCGCCGATATGATGAGGGTCGAGGGCGAGAACGGTGTGATCATTACGGGATCGTGCGCAGAGGGGCGCAAGCTGTTCGAGGAACTCTTCGAGACGCTCGGCGTCCGGGTCTTCGATTACTCCTTCGAGGAGCACGACAGGATGATGGCCTATTCCCTCTCCACCCCCTTCATCGCCTCCCTGGTCTTCGCCTCCTGCGTCGACGCCAAGACCGTCCCCGGCACGACGTTCACCCGACACATGGCGATTGCCCGGAAGCTTCTCACGGAGGATGACAGCCTGCTCGAGGAGATACTCTTCAACCCTTACTCGCTCGGCGAGATAGAAAGGATCACCTCCCGCCTCGAATTCCTGAAGCACGTCATCAAGGCGCAGGACGCGGACGAGGCAAGGCGGTTCTTCAGGCGGCTCAGGGAGAATGTCGGGGAGCCGTAGGGTGAGGTCCCGAGGCCGGTACGCCTGCGGATTTACGCAAGGCATCTAAAAGCGCGCTCACCTCAGGGACGCAATGAATGACCTGAAACGGTCGATGCCTGCCGCGAGCTCGCTCACGGCCCTCGTCCCGATGACGGCGCCGTCAGCGACGTCTGTCGCGGCCGAAAAGGCGCGTGCTTCCCCTGCGCCGAACCCTAGATATACAGGGACACCCCTTCCCCTGACGCGGCCGATCTTCTCTCGCGTCTGTGCGTCGAGCTCGAAGCGGCCGCCCGTCGTACCTCTCTTGGAGACGAAATAGATGAAGTCCCGCGCCCCCTTCAGCGCTACTTCCATGTCGGCCGGCCGGCTCTCCGGCGTGAGGAACCTTATCAGGTTGAGGCCCTTTGCCTCCTTCTCGAAGCGCGCCATCTCCCGGAGCGGAAGGTCTGCAAGTATGAGGCCGCTCACCGGCCCCACCCTTTCGAGGAAGTGCACAACGCCCCTGCTGTAGACGATATTCGTATAGGTCATGATATACGTGGGCCGATTGAATATGGCGCGGGCCTCCCGGAAGTCCTCGACGATCCCGTCCATCGTCTCCCGCTTCAGCACCTCGTGGGACGCCCTTTCGATCACGTCTCCGTCAGCCACAGGGTCGGAAAAAGGGAAACCCACTTCGAGAAAATCGACGCCCAAGTCCCGGCAGGCCCTGACCGCGTCAAGGAAAAGCGCCCCCGAAGGGTAGTCGGCGACGAGATAGATGCCCAGCTTAGCCATGGTCCGCCCTCCTTACGATCTCCATATCCTTGTCGCCCCTGCCGGACAAGTTGACGACGAGCGTCTTTCCCCTGAACCTCTCCTTCTCCCTCATGACGAAGCCGATGGCGTGGGCGCTCTCCAGGGCGGGCAGTATACCCTCGACGCGGCCGAGCGTCCGGTAGGCGTCGAGGGCGTCCCTGTCGCCGCAGACCGCGTATTCCGCCCTGCCCTTCTCCTTCAACCAGCTGTGCTCCGGCCCTACGCCCTGGTAATCGAGGCCCGCGGAGACAGACTCCACCTCGGCCACCTGGCCGTCTCCGTCCTGAAGGAGATAGCTCAAGGCCCCGTGGAGTACGCCCGGCCGTCCATAGGCAAGCGTCGCGGCGTTGAGGCCCAACCCGGGTCCTGAGCCGCCCGCCTCCACGCCTATGAGGCTTACCGACTCATCCGATAAGAAGCCCCTGAAGATGCCGATCGCGTTCGACCCTCCGCCGACGCAGGCGACGACATAATCCGGCAGGCTGCCTCTCGCCCGCATGAACTGTTTCCTTGCCTCCCTGCCTATGACGGACTGAAAATGCGCGACTATCGCGGGAAAAGGATGGGGTCCCACGACGCTGCCGATCAGGTAATGGGTCGTCCTGACGTTCGCGACCCAGTCCCTGAGCGCCTCGTTTATGGCGCCCTTCAGGGTGCCGCCCCCTTTTTCGGTGGGCACCACCCGCGCTCCGAGCATGCCTATGCGCTCCACGTTGACGGCCTGCCTCTCGACGTCGGTCGTCCCCATGTAGATCTCGCAGTCAAGACCGAAAAGAGAGCACGCCGTCGCGGTCGCCACTCCGTGCTGGCCCGCCCCTGTTTCCGCGATGATCCTCCGCTTGCCCATGAACCGGGCGAGCATGATCTGGCCGAGGGTGTTGTTTATCTTGTGCGCGCCCGTATGGAGGAGGTCCTCCCTTTTCAGGTAGACCGCGGCCCCAAGGCGCTCGCTAAGGCGAAGCGCGTGGTAGAGCGGGGTCGGCCTGCCTGCGAAATCAGCGAGGAGTACGGCGAGCTCGGCCTGCTGGCGCCTGTCCTTCCTGAACGCCTCGAACGCCTCTTCGAGCTCGTCGAGCGCCGGGATCAGCGTCTCCGGAACGAACTGGCCGCCCCATCTTCCGTAATATCCTTTCATATCCTGAAGGCCCTCACTTTCTCCATAAATCTTTGCATCTTCGCGCGGTCCTTCCTGCCGGGTGACGCCTCAATGGAGCTTACGAGGTCGACGCCGAAGGGTCCCAACTGAAGGACGTCCTCCACGTTGCCGCAGTCTATCCCGCCTGCGACAAACGCCCGCCCCAGGGCCTCGCAGGCTTGTAGGAGACTAAAATCAAAGGACCTTCCGGAGCCGCCGAAGCCAGCCGTGTCACTGTCCAATAGGATCAATCCCTCACCGGCTGTATCGGGGAGCGTCTTCCCAACCCTGAAAGCCTTGATCGCCTTCTGCAGCCTGGTCGGCCTGTACACCTGCGCGTAGTCGAGATGGCAGCAGCCGACGACCTCCTCGATCTCGCTATCGCTCTCCTCGATGAAGACACCCACGGTGGCAACTCTGCTGTCGAGTCTCTCGACAATATCCCTCACGTGCGCCGGGCTGACCGCGCGCCTGCTCTTCTTGTAGAAGACGAAGCCGACGAAGTCGACGCCGAGGTCGGCCGCGCTCAGGCAGTCGTCGAGGCTCGTCATGCCACAGAACTTAACCTTTGCCATGGAGCAACTCCTCGAAGGTCGCCTCAAGGTCTGCAGACCTCATGAGCGCCTCACCGACCAGATAGGCATTGGCCGCGCCGAGACGCTTTATATCCTTCCCCGATCTTATCCCGCTTTCCGCGACCCTGACAGGCGCCTCTATCCGGGCGAGCAGCCGGCCCGCGGCCTCCATGTCCATCTCCAGTGTATCGAGATCCCGGGCGTTGACGCCGACGATGGGCGGGTTGAGGTCTTCGATAATCGCCACGTCGGCGGCGTCGTGCACCTCGACGAGGCATGCGAGGTCGAGGCCTGCGGCGTGGGTGTAGAGGGCCGCAAGCCCCTCCCTGCCGAGTATCCTCGCGATGAGGAGCACCATGTCCGCCCCTGCCGCGTAGGCCGCGTCTATCTGCCTCCTGTGGATGATGAAATCCTTGCAGAGGATCGGAAGGCCGGAAATCTCCGCCACCTCCGCCAGCAATTCGAGGCTCCCTCCGAAGTACGTCCTGTCCGTCAGCACGCTTATGGCCTTCGCGTATTTACCGTAGACTCGGACCCTGCCCGGGTTGATCTCGCCGAAGTAGCCGGCTGAAGGTGATCTCCTCTTCAGCTCGGCGATGATGCTGACCGGTCCGTCGCAGACGAAGGGGTACATGGGCTTTCTCCTCCGGCCGGGGACCGCCTTTCCCATGCGCCTCAATTCCTTTCTCTTCGCTTCCAGTATGGCGGCGATCACGATGCAAGCTCCATAAGCCTTTCGTATGCCTTCCCGCTCCTGATTGCCTCCCTCGCCAAAAGGAAGGCGGGCACGGGCCGCTCCTCGACCTCGCCCGCGATCAGCGCAAAGGCCGCGTTTATAGCGACAACATTGACAAGGTCCGGGTGGCGGCAGAGGAGCGTCTCTTTCATGATGCGGGCATTCGCCTCAGGGCCATAGCCCTTTATAGCCTCCAGGTCTGCGTAGATGCCGAAATCTTTCGGGTCGAACTGGAACCTGCGCACGGAATGGCCCCTTTTGTGAAAGCAGACCGTGGGCGCGGAAAGGCTCACCTCGTCGAGGCCATCGCTGCTCGAAACGAGCATCACGTTGGGGATGGCGAGTATCTCCAGGGCGGCCAGGTACTTCTGCATGATCTCCCTCCTGAAGACGCCGATCATCTGGCTATTCGGTCTCGCCGGGTTGCACAGGGGGCCCAGGAGATTGAAGATCGTCCTCTTGCCTATGCGCTGCCTCGCTCCGGTCACGAACCTCATGGCAGGAAAGTATTTCTGGGCGAAGATGAAGACGAAGTTCTTTTCCTTCAAGAAACGCGACGCCTCCTCCGCAGTCAAGTCTATGGGCACTTTCAGTGCCTCCAGAACGTCCGCCGAGCCGGACATAGAGCTGACGGCCCTGTTCCCGTGCTTTGCAACGGGCAAAAAGAGGCTGCAAACGATGGCCGCAGTCGTCGATATGTTGAAGGTGCCCCTGTCGTCCCCTCCCGTGCCAGCCGTGTCGAGAAGCCTCTCGAAGGTATGGGGAAACCCGAGCGAGCGCGCAAGGAGCGAGCGCGCAGCCCCCGCGATTTCCTCCTCAGTCTCTCCCTTGGCCGAAAGCATGAGAAGCACCTCTTCGATCCTCGCCTCCTCCATGCGCCCGTCGAGCATATCATCAAACAGGAGCCCCGCCTCTTCGAAGGATAGATGGACTGCTGCTCTCAGTTTTTCAATGGCCTCCATTGCACACCTCCAGGAAATTCTTTATGAACCGCATACCGTCGGGCGTCGCGTAGGACTCGGGGTGGAACTGAAGGCCGAAGACCCCTCTCTCCCTATCCTCGACCGCCATCGTCTCACCGTCGCTCTCCGAGACCGCGACAGCGGCGAGCGGACCGGCGTCGCACTCGACCACGAGGGAATGGTACCGCACCGCCCGGAACCTACGGGCTATGCCGGAAAAAAGCACCCCTCCGAAGTGCTCCACAGAGTCGACCTTGCCATGCATGATGCTCCGCGCCTGCCTGACGGCGCATCCGAAATGGAGGCCGATCGCCTGCATGCCGAGACATATGCCGAGGATAGGCAGACGGCCCGCGTACTCTTCGAGCACCTCGAGGCTCAACCTGGAACGGGCGGGGTGGGAAGGACCGGGCGAGATGACGATGCCGGAAAGCGGCAAATCCCGCAGCAGGCCAAGCCCTTCCGTGTTCCTGAAGACGCGGACCTCGGCGTTGCGGGCGAGGTAATCGTAGATGTTAAAGGTAAAGGAATCATAGTTGTCGATAAGTGCTATCATGCGAGACCTCCTGCCTTCATGAGGACGAGCAGCTTGTGCATCACCTCGTCGTACTCCCGCTCCGGCACGCTATCGAAGACTATACCGGCGCCTGCCTGGAGCCGCGTCCTCGTCCCCGTGAATATGGCAGTCCTGATCGTGATCGCCATATCGAGGCTCCCGTCGAAGCCTATGTAGCCGACGCAGCCTGCATACGGGCCCCTCGCGTGGTCCTCCATCTCGTCAATCACCTCTATCGCCCTCACCTTCGGTGCCCCGCTGACCGTCCCCGCAGGGAACGTCTGCATGAGCGCTTCCACGGGGCCCGTTCCGTCCGCCAGTACGCCCTCGACCTCGGATACGAGGTGGACCACGTGGGAATAGGCCTCCGGCTCCATGAAGCTTTTGACCTCGACCGTCCCCACCTTGCAGATGCGGGAAAGGTCGTTCCGGGCGAGGTCGACGAGCATGAGATGCTCCGCCCTCTCCTTTTCGTCGTCCGTCAGCACCCGCACGTCGTCTGACAGGCCCCGCGCGGTTCGCGGCTTCGTGCCCGCTATGGGTTTCAGCGTCGCCCGCCGTCCCCTTACCTGCAAGTGTATCTCGGGACTCGACCCCACGATGCAGGAGTCCTTCTCCTTTATGAAGTACATATAGGGGGAAGGATTGATCTTCCGGAGGTTCCTGTAGAATTCGAAAGGGTCTACCTGTTCCGCCTCGATGAAATCCGAAAGGACGATCTGTATCGCCTCGCCCTGGCCGATCATGTCCCTCGTGCGCCGCACCCTGTCTATGAAAAGGCCCCTCGGGATCGTCCTTACGACTGAAGGTTCGGAAAAGGGCGCCGGCGAGGATGGCGCGAGGGAGGCTATCAGGTCCTCAATCCTTTCGGCTTCCCTTGCGAGCGCCCTGTAGGCGTCCTCCGCGTCCGACCCATCCGTGCGCCTTGATATGGCGATATACAGTTTGTTCGTATGGTTGTCATAAACGCAGAAGGTCTCGACGAGGTGGAGGACGCCGAGAATGGGGCTCTTCTTAGCGAGGGGTCGTTCGAGGATATTGCACTCTTCCACGAAATCGAAGGCAAGGTGGCCCACATACCCCCCGGAGAAGGAGCCGAACCCGTCGGAAGGAGCTGTCCTTACGGGGCGAAGAAGCTTGGAAAGATGGGAAAGGGGGCCGATCCGCTCTTCTTCCCGGTAGAGACCGTCGTTCCGGAGGACGATCTTTTCGTCCGTCGCAAAGGCCAGGAAGGAGAATCTGCTGTATGTCTTGTCCTTCCCTGCGCTTTCCAGAAGGATTACCCTCTCGAGGCGCAGGAATCTCGCAAGCATTGACACGGGCGTGTCCATGTCGCCCCCTATCTCCTTGTAGACGGCGACCCTTTCGAACGTGCTCCAGTCTCTCTTGAATTCTCTCAACGACGGATACATGGGACCTCCTGACAAAAAAAGCCGCTTCCGAAAGCCCTGGGCATTCGCAAGCGGCTTGATACGAAAAAGGCCGTCTAAGCCCGGGGATTGGCTACCCCGTCGCCTAGCCGGCCGCACATAAAGGGATAGCCTATTTAGCTACCCCACCACCACATTCCAGAAAAGTTGATCTTTCGCAACGATGCGCTCATGGTGCTAACGATAGCACAGAGCTTACGGACTGTCAAGAAAAGATTCACCGCGTACGCTGCCGGCCCTTCTTCACGAACTCCATGAAGAAGGCGGGGACTCTATTGCAAACATTGCATCAATGTCTGTCTTACCCACAAAATTGATTTTCTGTGTTTTTCAGCCCCTATGTAAGCAACCCTGTTTCTGTGCCACTTTCTTGTTTTATCCTCCGCGTCCCTAGGCTATAATCCCTGATAGATTCAGGCCCACCGTACGGGAGGAGGATGACAGTGGGGGAATGGTGAAGCGGAGACGGCAAGGACACGGCACGAAAGCTGTTCCAGGAGCACTCCGGTGAGACGATGTCTCATACTCCAGGGAGGGGGCCTGAGGGGCGCCTTTGCAGCGGGCGCATGCTTCGCTCTCGGCGATCTGGGCGTTTCTCAGTTCGACGTTGCATTTGCCGTATCGGCCAGCGTTCCCACACTGGCCTATTTTCTTGCCGGCCAGTGCAAGGAAGGCAGGGAGGTATGGGAGAACTACCTGTCTACAAAGAGGTTGATCCGTTATTCAAGCCTCTTCCTCGGATGGAAGGACGACTATCGGCACCGACCCCTGATCGACCTCCACTACCTCGTATACGACGTATTCCGGGACCGTTTTCCCCTTAATATGGATCGACTCCGGGCGTCGAAGACGGAGGCCTATTTCGTCGCTTGCGATGCCAGGACATACCTGCCCCGCTATTTTCAGCCAGACGAGGCCGACATGTACCACATCATGCGGGCATGCATGGCTCTCCCCGGAGCCGTACCCGAGAAGCCTCTCGTAAGGGGAGAAGCCTATGTCGACGGCGGCATCGTGGATCCCCTCCCCGTGGAGAAGGCCCTGAGCTGCGGCGCCGATCGTCTCCTCGTCGTCCTCACCATCCCCCCAGGAGCAATATCCAGAAAGACGACAATTCTGGAGCGGCTTGCCACGAGGCGATACTTTAAGGATAACCCCGGACTCCTCGACGTGTGCGACACACGAAACGATCCTCTCATCCGCGCACTCGACCTCCTCGAAAACTTCGAACTGAACAACCCAGGGTCCGTCCTCGTCATACGGCCCAAGAACAGACTCCCGGCAGGCCGCATTACCCGAAACAGGCCTAAGATAGTGAAAACGGTCCAAATGGGCTACGGTGAGGTGCTCAGAAATAAGGAAAGCATCAGAAGGCTCCTCGCATAGCCTCGACATGGGCTCCCGTCATCCTTCATAAACATCAAGTGTTTAGAACCTCGAACATTCCCTGACGATGCCGGAGCACCTCGTTGCCCTTTCCGGTTGCAAGAAGATGCACAAAGGAGCAAAATGAAAAGAGGGAACTGGCACGGAATAAGTGCCGGAACTCTCTTCACTGACACCGTATGGAGCCTGACTTGCGGTACGGAAAGTGAATAGCGCATGTAGTGGCACAACGAGCACGGGGGAGGGACGGGTGGCTGTTCTCTATTGCGGTTCCAAGCGGTTCAGACAGGCCATTATGGCCGGGGCGGACTGGCTGCTGAGGAACCGCGAGGAACTGGACAGGATCAACGTCTTTCCTGTGGCCGACGGCGATACGGGAAGCAATATGTCCGCGACCCTCGCATCTGCCTTGAGAAGCATGGAGGCAGCGGGGGATGGCAGGCTCGACGCGACGGTCAAGGCAGCGGCCTGGGGTGCTCTCATGGGCGCGAGGGGGAACTCTGGGATTATCCTCTCCCAGATCCTCTCAGGGCTGACGGAGGGCATCGACGGCCGCACGAGGCTCTTTGCCGAGGAGATCGTCCTTGCCCTTTCGAGAGGCGTCGAGAAAGCTTACCAAGCGGTCCTGAACCCCACTGAGGGCACCATGCTCACGGTGGCCAGAGAGACCGCGGAATGGGCGCAGGAGACGGTCAGGACCGAGAAGGACCTTGCTCGGCTCCTCGAGGGAATGGTGACCTCCGCGAGATCCTCTGTCGAGCGGACGCCCTCTCTTCTGCCAAAGCTCGCGGAAGCGGGCGTGGTGGATGCCGGGGGCCTCGGCTTCCTACGCTTTCTCGAGGGCATTCTCCTCCTCTTGCAGGGATATGCCACGGCCGGCAGATCCTTCGAGGACGAGCGCTTTTTCGACGGGGCGCGCGAGCCGGAAGAGCTCATCTTCAGGTACTGCACGGAGTTCATCCTGCAAGGGGCCTCCCCGGATGCCGTGAAGGCAAACCTCGCTTCCCTGGGCGACTCCGTCGTCGTTGCGGGAGATACCCATCTCGCGCGGGTGCATATTCACACCGGCCAGCCGGAGGAGGTTCTGCGCTATGCCTCGGCCATGGGAAAACTGTCGTCCATCAAGGTGGACGACATGCTCGTGCAGCACACTTCCCGGATGTCATCAACCGCGAAGACGTCCGTTATCGCCGTTGCCCTCGGGGAGGGCCTGAAGGGGTTGTTCTACAATGCGGGGGCGGATTTTGTTATAGAGGGAGGCCCGACCCTCAACCCTTCCACTGCCGACATCGCGGGCGCCATAGAGAACGTCGGGGCTTCCAGCGTCATCGTTCTGCCCAACAGCAAGGATATCTATCCCGCCGCTTTCCAGGCGGGGGAAAGATCGCCCAAGAACGTCGCTGTCCTGAGAATCACTTCCATCCAGGAGGGGCTGTCCGCCCTTCTCGCCTACAAGGATGATTCCCCTATGGGAGAAAACGTGAGCCGCATGGAACAGGCCGGCCGTGACGTGAAGGGCGGGGAAGTGACATCGGCATGCCGGGACGCAAGGATAGGCGACATCCGGGTGAGCTTCGGCGATTTCATCGGCATCTTCAAAGGCGAGGTGTGCTGCTCGTCGACCCGCACGGACAAGGCGGTAGTCAGCCTCCTCGATGTCATGAGCAACGCCTCGGACGAGATCATCACCCTCATTTACGGTGATGCCGTCAAGAAAGAAGAAGCAGAGGCCGTGCAAGAGACCCTGCAGCTCCTCCACAAGGACAAGGTGGTCGAGCTCCACGACGGCGGCCAGCCCTACGCGTACTATCTCATCTCGGTCGAATAGGGGAGGAACAATGAGGGTCATCACGGACAGCACCGCGGACCTGCCGGCTGAAAGCTACGAAAAGTACGCCATCGGCCTTGTTCCTCTCACCTTGCGTCTCGGGGAAAGGACGTGGCGCGATTTCCTCGACATCGACCCCGATGCGTACTATGTCCTCCTCAGGGAATCGAAGGACTTCCCCATGACGTCGCAGCCCTCCCCCCAGGAAATCATCGACGTGTACACTCCCTTCGTGGAAAAGGGAGAGGCCATCCTCTCCATCCACGTATCCTCCAAGCTCAGCGGGACGTACCAATCAGCGGTTCTCGCGAAGAATCACTTCCCCGAGGCCTCCATAGAAGTGGTCGATTCCCGTCAGGTCTCCGGAGGGCTGGGCATCATCGTCCTCCTCTGTGCCGAGAAAGCGAGCTCGGGGACCCCCTTCGAGGAGGTCGTCGACTTTGCCCGAGATCTGGCAGGCAGGGTGCAGACCTTCATGTCCGTCGACTCCCTCGACTACCTTCATCGAGGGGGGCGCATCACCAAGGCACAGGCCTTCCTGGGGTCTCTCATGAAGATCAAGCCCCTTCTGAGAATGATCGAAGGGGAGATCCGCCCCATCGAGAAAATACGGACCACGGGGAAGCTCTTGATCAGGTTCGTCGAGCTAGTGGAGGAAGCTGCCCGCGTTGAGGGACGCCTCCGCCTTTTCGTGGCGGAGTCCGACAATGTCACCGCGGGCTTCGTGGAACGGCTCCTACAGATCCCCGGCGTCTCCCTCGTCGCCCGGAGCAAGATCGGAGGCGTCTGCGCCTCGCACGGCGGCCCCGGTTCCCTTCTCGTCACCTTTGTAGGGGAGCGGTGATGGACCGATGGAACATACCGCGCTCACGATCGCCTGGGTTGTTCTCGCCTACCTGCTCGGCTCCGTGCCCGTGGGCCTCCTCCTCTTGCGGCGCAAGGGAAAGGACCCCCGGACGGTCGGAAGCGGCAACATAGGGGCGACCAATGTCATGAGAGCCGCGGGCAGGACGATGGGGATCGTCACGCTCCTCGGGGATATTCTCAAGGGGTTCCTTCCTACGTGGCTCGCTTGTTGCCTCGGACTCGCCGTGCCTGTCGTAGGCGTCGTGGGGCTCTCAACGTTTCTAGGGCACCTTTTCCCAATCTATGTCCGGCTCAAGGGTGGGAAGGGCAGTGCCACGACCCTCGGTGTTCTTCTCGCCTTCAACCCTGTTGCCGCGCTCGTCGACATTGCCGTATTCGCACTCATAGTCGTCAGATGGCGCTATGTATCCCTCGGCTCCCTCGTCTGCGCGGCCCTCATGCCAGTCCTGCTGCTCTGCCTCCAGGCGCCAGGCTCCTACGTCGCCTTCTGCACCGTGATGGCTGTTCTCATTTTTGTAAAGCACCGGGCGAACATAGGCCGCCTTCTCGCCGGCAGGGAGAACAGGATGGGAGGGGAATGAATGACCGTTCCTCCGGATAGTCACACTCGCCATAACGATGGTGGACGCTTCTTGTTGGTTGAGTGGAATCATGGGCGGCTATATCTTTCTTTCTCTATCCTCTTCTTGATCTCTTCCCTGAGGCTCTTCTTATCTACCTTGCCCACCTTCGTCATGGGCAAATCTTCCACAAGCTCAATCCTTTCCGGAAGCTGCAGAACCGAAGCCCCCATGTCCTTCAAAAATGACACGATGTCATCGAGCGTCGGAACGAAGCCGGGCTTCGCCACCACAAAAGCACAGACCCTCTCGCCCAGGATCTCGTCGGGCATAGCGACTACGGCAGAGTCCATGACTGCTGGATGTGTGCTCACCAGATTCTCGATCTCTACGGCGCTGATGTTCTCACCGCCTCGGATAATGATGTCCTTTAGACGGCCCGTAACCCATATGTTCCCAAGTTCGTCCTTTTTCGCCTGATCCCCGGTCCTGAAAAACCCGTCCTTTGTAAAGACCTTCGCCCTATCCTCTTCAGAGGAGTCAAAATAGCCCGTGAAAATACCTGGTCCCTTCGATACGAGTTCGCCTTCCATGTTGACGGGAACCTCGTTGTCGTTCTGGTCAACGATTTTCAGTTGGTCGTACGGACATATCGGCCTGCCCACGCTGCCGCATATGAGCTCGATACTATCTCCGAGCCTTGTGCTGGAACAGGTACCTTCCACTGAGCCGAACCCGTTGACATACTGGGCACCTATCTTCTCATAGACCGTCTTGACGAGATCATGCGTGCTCGGCGCTCCGCCGACCGATACCTTCTTCAGAGAGCTGAGATCGTAAGCATTCAGATTCTCCATCTGCACTACCCTTGCAATCAGCGCGGGTACGGTCGGAATTGCCGTTACGCGCTCACGCTGGATCCACGCACATATGTCATCTGGCTTCGTCGAGTCGAGAAGCACGAGCTTGGCATGACAAAAAAGCGATGCGGCCATACCCCAGTGGACGCTCAGGTTGTGGCCGAGAGGTGTGATCACCATTATGGTATCCTGGCTATTCAATTCCCACCGATAGGTATGATACTCGACATTGTTCCAGTAGCAGTTGTGAGTGCGCGGGCTTAACTTTGGCAACCCCGTGGTTCCGCCGGTAGGAAGGATCTGAGAAACCTCGTCGGGGTCAGGACGTCTCCCTTCCAATGCCTTGAATTCCTTGGCGGTCAGCTCCCCCTGCGCCATCAGCTTCTCCAGGGTATGGTACTGTGTCCCCGCGGATGTCCTTGCCTGGATTATGTGCCTCATCTGTGGGTTCTCCCTGAGCACGGCGTCGAGTATCGGCTGATATGAGATTTTGCCGTACTGCTGGGGAAGGATCCAGGCAACGGGTTTCGTCAGTTTGCTCAGGTGATTGATCTCCATTGCATTGTGCCGCGGGATCAGTGCGACTACAATGGCACCGATTTTCTGAAGGGCAAGCCAGGAAAAAACGAATTCGTGCCAATTCGGGAGTTGTAAAAGGACGCGGTCTTTTTCCCTGATATCTAGCTTCATGAGACCGACAGCGAGACGGTCGACAGCCTGACGAACTTCCTGGTTAGTCCAGCGGCCGGTATCATCCACCAAGCCAATTTTCTCGGGATAGATGTCGGTGTGCTTGTTAAAGAAGTCCCCCCACGTCATGCCGAGCCACCACTTCATGGCAGTATACTTGACGATGTCTTCGTTCGTGTATGGTGCACAACCCTGTATAGGCGTAACATTGCCTCCTTTTTATGGAACTTAGATCCCTAAATGGCGAGCCCTTGCCTCCCCGTTTTTCCACAAATCATCAGGAGTGGAATGATAAACAATCTTTCCTTTGCTCATGATGTAGACATCATCGGCCACCTCCAGGGCAAAGGAGAGCTTTTGCTCCACCAGAAGAACTGTGAGACCCTGGTTCTTAAAATCCCTGATCATTCTGGCCAATTCCCGGACCAGCAGAGGGGCAAGTCCTTCCGACGGCTCATCCATGAGGAGAAGTTTTGGCTGAGTGACGAGAGCCCGCCCCGTACTGAGCATCTGTTGCTCGCCCCCTGACAGCCTCCCGCTGCGATACCCCGCCCTTTTTTCCAATACAGGAAACATAGTAAAGATCTTTTCATTATTCCACTCTGTATGACCCTGGGCCGAACCTTTGTAGGGGACCTCCAAATTCTCCTTTACGGTAAGGGAGGAGAAGATTCTTCTGCCCTGAGGCACAATGCCTATCCCCAATCGAACTATCTTATGAGCGGGGAGGGCGCTGATCTCCTTGCCTTCAAAAAGGATGCTCCCACTGCGTATAGGACGAAATCCATTAATAGAATAGACGAGAGTCGTCTTGCCCACTCCGTTCCTTCCCAGAATTGCCACTACTTTCCCCTCGGGCACTTCCATAGATACACCCTGGAGTACGTAACTTTCGCCAATATAGGTATGGATGTCTCTTATCTCCAGCATTTGAGTTTATCCCAGATAGATCTCCGTTACCCTAGGGTTGCCCCTGATTTGTTCAGGCGTGCCTTCTGCTATGACGGCGCCGAAATGAAGAACGGTGATTTGTTCGGCAATCTCAAATGCTACATCCATGTCATGCTCTATCAAAACTATTGTTATATCACGGGGGAGACGTTTGATGATCGAGACCATCAATGCTGTCTCTGCAGATGATAGACCAGCCGTGGGTTCGTCTAAAAGAAGAAGACGAGGTCTTGTGGCCAAAGCTACAATTACTTCGACCATTCTCTGTTCGCCATAGGATAGGTTTTTTATAAGGATTTCCTTTTTTTCCCAAAGGTCCCACTCCTTCAAAAAGCCTTCTGTTTGACGCATCATCCCTTGAAAGCTTTTTATAGGCCGATAAAAACATAGCCAAGCATGGTTCAGGGCTTGGACTCCCAGTAAAATGGCGTCAAAAAGGGTGAGGTTGGGGAAAAGGTTTGTAACTTGAAATGTCCGGGAAAGTCCTAATCCAATTCTTTTGTGAATCGGAGTTGTCGTAACATCGATGCCAAATAGATGAATTCTGCCTGAAGAGGGGAAGAGAAAACCGCTTATCAAATTAAAGAGGGTCGTTTTTCCTGCGCCATTGGGACCGATGATAGCCCGTCGGTCCCCCTCCGCAATTTCCAAGGAGACGCCGTTGGTGGCCGTCAATCCCCCGAAGTACCTGGAAAGGGCCTCTGTCTTGATGGCTTCCATCTCTCCTTAGCGCCCTCTTCTCATGACAGAAAATATCCCTTCCGGGAAGAGCATAATCACCACAATATAGATCATCCCGAGGCATAAGGACCATCTTTCCGTGAAACCGCTTACAATATTCTCCAGTAAGACGATGATTCCCGCCCCGACGGCAGGACCGTAGAGGCTGCCCCCTCCTCCCAAGATCAGCATGAGCAAGCCTGTGATCGAAAGATTGATCCCAAGATTCGAGGGGTTCACAAACCCGTCATAACAAACCCAGAGGACCCCGCTTATTCCTGCTAAGGAACCTGCAAAAATAAAGGCCAGATATTTATATAACCAGACATTGCAACCCAAAGCCTTCATCCTCGACTCACTCTCACGGATTCCCCTGAGCGTATGCCCAAATGGGGAGTTTATCAAAATTGAGAAGGCTAAAAGGAACAGGAGAAAAATGACCCAGGTAAGATAATAGAAATGGGGATCCGCTTTCAAATTAATGCCCAACCCTATCTCAGGCCGTCCGATCCCCGGCAAACCATCGTCGCCTCCGGTAAGGCTTCTCCATTTGAAGGCGATCGCCCAGAGGACTTGGGCCAGGGCAAGGGTGATTATCAGAAAATAGGGACCCTTGGCCCTTATAGCAAGAAGACCAAAAATGGCTGCCGTGATCGCCCCTAATCCCATTCCCAGTATGATCATCAGCCACAGATTCTTCATTCCTGCGAGGTATAAAAATCCGGCTGCATATCCCGCCACCCCGAAGTAGGCTGCATGGCCTAACGAGGGAAGCCCTGTATGGCCCACCAACAGGTTAAGGCTGGTGGCGAAAATAGCCATCACTAATATCTGGATAGCAAGACCGACATAATAGTTAGAGACGAGAGAAGGGAGAAACAGGATAAGAAAGAGGAGGGGGATGCCCAAGAATAAGAGGGGGCTCTTGACGACCCTCGAATATTTCTCAGTCTTCATGCCCCTCCCTAGATATCTTACGGAGCTTTCATTTTTCCAGTCTTCCGAATATCCCCGACGGCCTGATCGCCAGAATGATGGCCATCGGCGCAAATATGGTAAAGAGTGAAAACTGCGGGAAGAGGGCCTTGCCGAAGTTGTCTATGAGACCCACCAGGAGACTTCCTACAAAAGCACCCTTCAAGCTTCCCACCCCTCCAATGATCACCACCACCAAAGCCAAAAGCAAAATCCATATGTCAACTCCGGGGAAAACCCCTACAAAAGGGCCGCCTATGATTCCTCCAAGACCCGCCAATAAGGCCCCTAAGGCAAATACCGCGGCAAAGACCATCTGGATATTTATCCCTGAACCCCTCAGCATCTCCTCATCGTCAACGCCTGCCCGGACAATGGCGCCAATCTTCGTTTTCTCCTGAAAGATCCAGAGCCCTACGGCAAAAAGCACACCTAACAAAATTACTAAAAGCCGGTAAGTTGGAAAAACCATGCCTGCAATCCAGATCGAACCTTCGAAACCGGAGGGTATGGGGAGGGTTTGAGGATTTCCGCCCCAAATCCAGAGGCAGAGATCGGAAATGACCAACACAAAACCAAAGGTGAGAAGCACTTGTTGAAGGTCCTTCATATGAAAGCGGCGCAGAAAAAAACTCTCCATGACGATGCCGAGAATCACCGCAGCAAGAGAGCCGGCAGCCAGGGCGAGCAAGAAGCTCCCTGTTGCGTGCAGGATAGTCAAACCGATATAAGCGCTCAAGAGGTAAAACGATCCATGGGCGATATTGATGATCTTCATCAGCCCAAAAATTAGGGTAAACCCTGCTGCGATGAGAAAAAGCAGCATGCTGAAGGACAGGCCATTGAGGGTCTGGAGGATCCAGAAGGCCATGGATCTTTGCCTATTTTTTAGGCATCCAAAATTGACTCACATCCGGTACATTGTCAAAAACCACGTTCAAGTATTTTCCGTCCTTCTTTTCCACGCGCCGCATGTAAACATTTTCTATCACATTCTGGTAATCATCAAACTTAAAGGGACCGCGAGGGGCCTCAAACTTCACACTCCTGAGCGCCTTCAAGAAGGCATCCTTGTCTTCTATCTTCCCCTTGACCATCTCAATCGCCTTCACAATAGTCTTGGCGCCCACATATCCTTGTTCGGAGAACTGGCCGGGGTCGTAGTTATATTTCTTTTCGTAAGCTTTGATAAACCTCTTATTCTCGGGAGTATCGAGGGTAAAGGCGTAATGAAGATAATTCTCTATCCCCAAGGCTGCATCTTTCTGGGAAGGAAGAAAGGTTTCATCTACCGTATCCCCTATTGTCCAAAGCTTGAGTTTGTCCTTCAGCCCGTATTGCTGGTATTGGGTGACGAACCTGATTGCATCGCTGCCTGCGAAGAATGCCCATACTCTGTCCACTTTGCCTACATAGTTGACTAGCTTGGCAAGGTAGGGCGCATAATCGGGCGTCTCAAGGGGAGGATAAATCTCCTCAACTACCTGTCCCCCCAGGAACTTGAAGGTCTTCATGAAACCATCGGCTTTTTCGTGGCCCGCCGAATAGTCGGGCGCCATTACAATCGCTTTTTTGATCCCGAGTTTGGCGTATCCGTACCAGCCTGCGGCCAGATCCTGCTGACCGTTGGCAAAGGAGACCCTGAAGACGTAAGGACTGCGCTCATCCGTGGTAAGTTTCGCGGCACCGGCGTTGCAGATGACGAGGGGGACTTTCTTTTCCGTGACATAATCCCTGACCGCGTAGGCCACGCCGCTGTGAACGATCCCGGCCAAGACGGAGACATTGTCTTTCTCTACCAGCTTCCTCGTCTTTGTCGTACCCACCTCGGGTTTCGCTTCGGTGTCCTCATCGAGAAAAAGAATCTCCCTGCCCGCCGCCTTGTTCTTAATCTCATCCAGGTAAAGCTTGAACCCATCTCTCATATCGGTCCCCAGTTTCGTATATACACCTACGTAGGGCGCCAAAAATCCAATTTTAATGGGTTCAGCAGCCTTAGCCGGCATAGGACCTTCAAAAGCGAATAGTGAAAGAAAAATACCGCCTAGTGCGACGCATATAAGCTTCTTCATCTCGACACCCCCCCTTTCTTTCACCCCTTGCTTATTAAAGCCTAAGCAATCTCTCCTGCCCCTCTACTAACTCCATCCGCAAAAAACCCAGTATAGCATCATGAAAAATCGTTTGCAATTAAGACCACCCCGAGCCTCGCATAGGGTTTTCAGCACCCGGGGATAGGCCTATGTTGGTTTGGCCACGCGTCGAGATGGAAAAGGCCTGAGAGCCTCTCTACGAGATACGGTGCAGGTACTCGAGGTCGGAGATCAATCCGAGCTACGTCACCACGATCTCGCCCGAGGAGACCGTGGTGTGTCTTTCGCGACATCGATCCCGACGCGGAAGCTCCTCAGCCACAAGGGGCCCCAGATGACGAGCGGTACGCGCACCACGTGAGGGAGAGCATCACCCCTGCGATATAGACGCTCGATGCCTTCTACCGGGAAGCCGCGGGGCGTTACAAAAGTGTTACATTCGTTGAAAACGGGAAAGACTGAAATCGCCGGATTCTGGTGCCGAAGGCGGGAATCGAACCCGCACGGGGTGTGAGCCCCACCGGATTTTGAGTGCGAAAAACGCGATTTCGCAGACCCTTGATATTTAGTCTGATTTCCCTAAACAAATTGAAATGACTGATATTTCTCGATTCCATGTGATTCAGCTTGTTCTATCAGCTTCGGTCTTTTCGACTCGTTTTATCACAATTTTATCACACGAGAAACCTGACAGAACCGTTGTCATTCAAGGCTTCGCCGTTCTATCGGCTCGCGGCAGAAGCTGTGAAAAAATAGGCTTTGCCAAAATTGGGCATCAATGATTCCAATAAGTTAGGGTACCGGAAAAGGCCATTTTCGGGATTATTTCACAGCTTCGCAGCCGACGCGGTAAACCTGACGACGTCCTTCGGGTCATTTTGCATTGCGCTCCACAAGTCAAGCTTTGTCTGCATGGCGAGCCAGCTCTCCGGCGACGTATTCGTGGCTTTTCCAATCCTCACCGCCAATTCGGGGCTCAGGGCGCATTTACCATTCACCAGTTCGGACAATGTCTTTCTGGAGATCCCTAGGTCCTTTGCCGCGTCGGTTATGGTTATTCCCAAAGGCTTTATCACATCCTCAAGAAGGACCTCCCCGGGATGGGTGGGCTTCCTGCTACGCATGTTCTACCTCCTTAATGATAATCTCTGTAGTCAACGGCCACGACATCCTTTCCTTCGAAGCGGAAGGTGACGCGCCAGTTGCCATTGACCCATACTGACCAGACGCCTTCCTCCTTGCCGGTCAACTTGTGCAGCTTATATG
>CAYZAF010000347.1:0-4107 GCA_964476435.1 uncultured Syntrophaceae bacterium | reverse complement strand
GCGCGGGCTGTAGCCGATTTCGACAAAGCCATCGAGATCAGCCCCGGCTACGAGAATGCGTACAGCTCCCGGGGTGCTACGTATAACATCCTCCACGACTACGCGCGGGCAATTGCCGATTTCGACGCGGCCCTTAGGATTGACCCGAAAAACGCGAAGACGTACTATAACCGGGGCACGACGTACGCGATGGGTCTCCACGACTACGAGCGGGCAATTGCCGATTTCAACAAAGCCATCGAGATCAGCCCCGGCTACGCAGATGCGTATTGCAATCGGGGCATTACGTACAATCAACTCGGCAATCGCTCCAACGCTATTGCGGACCTTAAGAGCGCGGCAAGGCTTGGCAGTGAAGCGGCAATGAAACTTCTGCAAAGCCGCGGGGAAAGGCCTTAGCGCTTCCGCTCGGCCTCTTGAGTATCTTAGCGCAGAGCCGCTTCCACGAAGCCGGTGACCATCCCCACCGCTTTGATGAGGTCTGCAACGCTCGAGTCCATGGAGAGATGATAGTTTCGCGCATCTGCCCATTCCGTCCCGACCATGTCCTTGATGAACCTCGCCCTTCTCCGGTCTGACTCTTCCACCATAGCCTCTGCTACCTGCAGGTCAGCGGTGTTGTGGGCCTTCATCACCCGCTCTATTCGATAATCGCGGGGTGCGTAAATGAAGAGGTGGACGGTCTTGGGACGGCCCTTCAGTAAAGAGAACCCCGCGCGGCCCATGATGACGGCGTCCTGCCTATCCACAATCCCTCGTATGATTTTGCTTTCGAGAGCGAACAGGTCTCTGTCGTAAACTGGCCGTTCCCTGGGGACAAAAGGTATCTCCGGGCTCCCCAACGAGAATGTCCTCAGAAGGTTCTGGATGAGGCCGGACGATGTTTCCTCGTATTCTTCGAGTGACACCTCGTCCCTTTTGAGAAGACCCGCTGCCCGGCGGAGGATTTCCCTGTCCACATACAAAAAACCGAGGGCTTTCGCCACCCGGTACCCTAGGTAAGTGCCGCCGCTCCCCATCTGCCTCGATACGGTCACTGCCATGCCATGCTTCTCCATCCGACCCTCCGTCATCGTCACTCCGCGATCATGCCTACGCCACTCGCCTGGCGGTGGCTTTTCATGAGCATCACGAGGGGTATGGAGACAAGGTAGACGAGGGCAATAAGAAAATAGACGTAATTGTAGGCAAGCATGCTGGCCTGCCTCGCCACCAGCCCGTCGAGAAGCTTCAGGGCCTCCATCCCGGTGCCGCTCGCATTTGCGCCTTGCGACGAGAGGAACGACGAGAGGTGCTGCATCGATCCGGACGCGATGTCCCTGAAGGTTGTCACGTGTTCCGCGAGGATGGCATGATAGGAGGTCTCTCCCCGCGTGAGATATGTGGCGGCCAACGCGATGCCGACGCTTCCGAATACCTGCCTTATCATGTTATAGAGCCCCGAGGCAGCGGTCAGGAGAGGCTTTTCGATGGTCGACAGCACTGCCGTGCTCAGCGAGACGAATATGAAGCCGGAACCGAGCCCCTGGAGGAGCTGGGGGATGAATATGTCCCAGTATCCGGTATCGAGGGAGAGGCGCGAAAACAGGAAGAACGAGACGGCGTTGAGGAAAAGTCCGAGAGCGATGAGCAGCTTCGGACCGGTCCTTTCGTAGATCCTCCCCGTGAGCGGCATGGTGATGATCATCCCTACGCTCCTCGGTATCACCGCCATACCCGAGTTGAGGGCAGGATAGCCGAGGAGCTGCTGCAGGAAAAGGGGCAGGATGAAGATGCTCGAAAAGAGGCCCATGCCGAGGATACCGCTTAGGAAGGTCCCCGAGCTGAAATTGACGTCCTTCAGGATCCTCAGGTTCACGGCCGGCGCATCGGTAGTCAGCTCACGGACCACGAAGAGCGCAAGACCCAGACAGGCGGCAATGGCGAGGTATACGATGAGGGACGACCCGAACCAGTCTTTCTGGTCGCCCTTTTCGAGCATGATCTGGAGGGCGCCTAGGCCTACCGCCATGAGGAAGAGGCCTGAGAAGTCTATCTTCCCACTCTCCCGCACAAGGTAGGGCGGGTCCTGGATGAACCGCATGATGAGGAGAATGTTAAGGATGCCCACGGGCACGTTGATGAAAAAGATCCACGGCCAGGAATAGTTATCGGTGAGCCAGCCGCCGAGGGTGGGGGCGAAGGCCGGACCGAGGATGATCCCCATACCGTAAATGCCCATCGCCTTGGCCTGTTCCTTTGGTGGAAAGGTCTCTCGCAACATTGCCTGCGCCAGAGGTATGAGGGCTCCCCCTCCGACGCCCTGGATTGCTCGAAAGGCCACCATTGAGGTCAGATCCCGGGCAAGACCGCACGCCATTGAAGAGCACGTGAAGAGGACCACGGAAAAGAGATAGAAACGCTTTCTCCCGAACCTTGAGGAGAGAAGGGCAATGAGAGGCATGGTGATGACATTGGAGAGCATGTACCCCGTCGCGACCCAGGCGATCTCCTCGACGGAGGCCCCGAGGCTTCCCCGTATGTGGGGGAGGGCGACGTTGACAATGCTCATGTCGAGGGCGCCCATGAGGGCCCCCGTCATGACAGTGACGGTAACGAGCCATTTGTGAGGTCTATACTGCCCGTCCATGGGACCCTACCGAGAGGACGGCCTGCGATGCGCGCCCACATCCACCGTGGAGACGACCGACAGGCCAGGCCAGAGAGGATGAGTTGGGTCGAAGGGGGCGTCCATGACGATCTTCACGGGAACGCGCTGGACGACCTTGACGAAGTTGCCCGTCGCGTTCTCCGGGGGAAGGAGGCTGAAGACCGCGCCAGTGCCCGGCTGAAAGCTGTCGATATGCCCCTTGAAGAGCCGACCCGGATAGGCGTCGACCCTCACTTTCACAGGCTGACCCACGGCCATCTTTCCCACCTGCGTCTCCTTGAAGTTGGCGATAACCCACGTGTCCGGCTCAACGATCGAAAGAAGGGCCTGCCCTGGCTGGACGTATTTACCGGGATCGACGTTCTTCTTCGCGATGTTCCCCGAGATCGGGGCGAGAACCGCCGTTCTCCGGAGGTTGAGCCGGGCGAGGTTCTGCGCGGTCTGAGCCTCTTTGATCCTGAACGCCTGCGTGTTCAGCCTCGCATTCGCCGCTTCTACCGCGGCCCGGGCTTCGGCGACCGCTGATGCGGCCGCCTCCCTTTTGGCATCGGCAACCTCCAGGAGCGATTCCGCTTCGTCGTACCTCCTGAGAGGGACGGCCTCCTCTTTCCTCAGGCGGTCGTAGCGCTGGAACTCCTTTTGCGCGAGGGCCTCCTGTGCAGCCGCTGCCGCGAGGTTCGCCTGGGCTTGCGCAAGGGCCTTCTGCTTTTGCGCAAGTGATGCCTCGAGCTCAAGCTTTTCAGAGGACAGGGTGGAGACCGTCTCGCCCCTCTCTTTGAACGCGTCCGCGTAGTCCTGGGGGTAGATGTCGAGGAGAAGGGTTCCCGCGGTGACGAACTCGTTGTCTCTCACGTAAACGTTGACCACCCTCCCCTTGATCTCAGCCGACACCGGTACGATCACGCCGTCGACGTATGCATCGTCAGTGCTTTCGTGGGAGAGCGCGTAGACAAACCATTCTCCCCCGTAGACGACGCCTCCTGCTACGAGGAGTAACACCACGATTCTGAAGAGCCATTTCTTCATATGCTTTTCCTCGCCATCCCTCGTGTCTTACAGAGAGACTGGCGTTTTATCTCTGTCACCATTGCATCCTCTCGCAGGGTAACTATCCGTAGCCCACAAGACCCGCTGCCGGTCACCTTAGCATCCTCCCTCCTTCATCTTACCCTTTGATGGGCGGCGCGTAATTCTTGACGTCGTTTTGCCCGTTCTTCAGAAAGCTCAGCCCCATACGGCAGAGGACGTCACTCGGCCGGCTCAGTTCTGCCATGCCTGCGAGGTCGTAGAAGAGAGCGCCCTTGAGGAGAGAGAGGATGAAGAAAGCGGCTTCGCCGCAGTCGACAACCTGGAATACCTCCTGCTCCACGCCTTTGCGGATTATCTTGCTCAGGAAATCCTTTTGACGCTCAAAAAAGTCACGTCTGATTGGTTTGGCGCATTTCAAATCGTAGTCC
>CAYZAF010000346.1:0-2714 GCA_964476435.1 uncultured Syntrophaceae bacterium | reverse complement strand
CTTTGGATGCGCAGTGACGCCAAAGCAAATCTATACCCCGGAAGGAAAACGCGCCTACGTTATAAGTTGTGAAAGTGCTGTTCGCGGGCAATGCCACCAAAAAGCCAGTCAAATATGCGGCTCCAAAGGCTATGACATCCTCAAGGTGGACGTAGAGACGGGGGGAACGATAACACTCCTCATCGCATGCAGAGAATAAGACCATCTCGTGCAATGATGGAAAATCTCAGGGGATAGGGTAGCTCTCTTTAAGCCCTTCAAGCAAGGCAAGGCTCTCCCCTCGCGTCTTAAGGGCGATCAGTTTTCCTCGCGCCGGTAGACCACCCGATTCGATGTCCTGAAAACCATTACAGCCCGTACGGGAAAAACCAACACAAGGGGCCTCCCGCCCCTTAGCCTTCCTCGCTGCCGGTCCTTGCGGCTTCCGCGCTAAAGGGAGAGCGCATTCCGCGTGGCACTGCTATTGCTTACCCCAGGGCTGAGGGCTATTCAGGCCATGAAAGCATGGCTCGGCGGGGTTGGTGAGCCGGCAGTCAGGCCCAGGACGGACAGGAGGAGCGGCATGTCTCTTGACCTTTGCAGAACTGGACAATTGCTCAAGGAAGCACGGGAAGGGAGAGGGCTGACCCTCGAGGAGGTGTCGGAGGCCCTGTTCTTAAGGAAGCGGGTCTTAGGGGCCATCGAGGCGGGGGACTGGGATAACCTGCCCCATCCCGTCTACGTCAAAGGATACGTCACTCAGTATGCCTCTTTTCTCGACATAGCCGATCTTCCTTTGCGTGGCGCGGCCATGGGGGAAGACGAACCACAGGCGCCGGGAAAGGATGACTTAAGAAAACGGGATTTTCAGGCGATGGGGGTTCAGGAAAGAGAAGGCACAGGTCCCTGGCCCCGTGAACGCGCCCTGGAGCGTCATCGACCAGCTGTAAGGGGCATTCTGAGATGGGTCACTGCAGCGCTGTTCTTCCAGCTTTGAGGCCTATCCTACCCCTCTGTGTCGATTATCGGCGGAAGCGAGGAGCAGCCACATTCTTCCCGCCGACAGAATCGACATGATGACTGGTTTTCCGGTGGATATTATTCTGCTGGAGCATTGGATGAACGGGCACCGCGGTGATGAGGACACCCCAATGGCCCGGGCCAGTGAGCCCTCCCGAAGAACATCCGTCCAAAAGCGACAGCCCCCACAAGACGCCGCTCGTGGTACAACGAGACCGAACCGTCGGGAAGACCTGCCTCATTCACGGGAAAGGACGGGCTCGCGATGCTTAAATACCAGGAAATAGGACTAAAGCTCATTCTCATCCTTTTATGCGTTTCCAGCCTTCTCTATGCGAATAGCAGGAGTGAAAGAATGTTTTCCGTTGCGAGGCCGGCTGTTCAAAAGGACGTCGCGGAAAGGAACGTCGTTGAAGAGGCGCTCATCCATTTCCAGGCGCCAAAGGACAGGCTGCCTTCTCTCAACCAATGGATCAGGTCCGCCTCCGGAGTGACACATATCGATCCTGTGCTTCTCGTATGCCTGATCCGTACGGAGTCGCGGTTCAGAAAAAATGCAGTGAGCGCGAAGGGATACAAAGGGGAGGCCCAGACGAAGCGATTTTCTGAGTTTTCGTCGGTCAATATCCTGGAAGGGGCGGAAATTCTCAGAGACAAGCTTTCCCTATCGAAGGGGAATATGTTTGAAGCCTTGGCCCGCTATAAGGGGGGAAAGGACAAGAAAGAGGCCAGGGATCAGGCCAGAGAGATATTGAGACTGTATCACTCCGAGCTCAAGAGGTGGGGATTATGGAACCAATAGTAGAAAATAGCGCCGTAATAGAGAGGGTGGCGGAGTCCAACGAGCTGATCAAGAGACTGAAGATGGAGATTTTTTCGGGAGAGGAGAAAAACATAACTAAAAAGGTGGTGCACAAGCTGCTCTTCTACTTTCTCATCACCCTGATGATCGGCTGCGCCATCGGCATGTTCTACACGAACTGGCAGACAGACAGGAGATTGTCCTTGGCCGAAAGAAGTGGAATTATCATGCTTAACGACGGCACCATGTTCCAACTCACTCCAATGACACCCAGGAACTAACCTGCAGCGCGTAGAATTGAAAAGTGTGATCGTAGTCGGGCTCTTTCACCGTTAGTCTGTTTCGTAGCAGGCGAGTATCTCGCCAAAATAGAGGGTATGGTAATCCTTCTCCGGATAAAGGGATGCATCATAGTCCCTGTCGAGATGCGTCGGGTTCATGGCGGACTTGTAGACGATCTTGCACTCGTAGTGGCGTCCCCGGGTCTCGATGATTGGGGAAGCGACATGGCGGCTGCCGGTTATTTTCAGGTTGCACGTCTTGAACTTGTCCACAGCCCGACCTGATTTCGAGCCGCAGTAGGCGATCTGCTCATCCATGCCTCCTTTTGGGAATGTGACGGTAAAATCCCTGGCCCCCTCAATGATACCAAAGGTGTGCCGGCTGGACCGGACAGCCACCATCATGATCGGTTTCCGCCAGACCACTCCGAAGGTGGCCCAGCCGATGGCCATAGTGTTAAGCCCTTTTTCGGACTTTACTGTCAGGAAAGCGCCTTTCTTGATCTTGGTAATGCTATCCTCGGCAACGCTCATGTAGTCTTCGTCTTTCATGGCGATCTCCTTCATTATTCGATAACGGTTCTTAACCAACTCTCGCACACTTTTCAGAATCCGTCAATCAGCGCGTTCAG
>CAYZAF010000345.1:0-2195 GCA_964476435.1 uncultured Syntrophaceae bacterium | reverse complement strand
TGTGTCCCAGGCAGGATGACGCCGGCCCATGTTTTCTTCGGGAATATTGCCAAATTGCTGGAGCTGGCGCTCTACAACGGAAAAGACCCGAGAACCGGCTACCAGCTTGGTCCTGAAACGGGCAGGTTCGAAGACTTCGCGACTTTTGAGGCGTTTTATGAAGCTTACAGGAGACAGGTCCAGCACGCCCTCGAGGAGGCCACGGCAGACCATAACAGGGCCAGGCTCTTTCACCCGACTGTCTTGCCTGAGCTGATAACTTCTCTTTTGATCGATGATTGCATCGAGCGGGGACAGCCCAGCAACGGCGGGGGAGCCCGCTACCAGCAAGGAATGTGGTATCTCCTGCCTTCGGGGCCCATCGACGTGGCAGATTCCCTGGCAGCTGTCAAGAAGTGCGTCTACGAAGACCGTCTCATCACCCCCAAACAGCTGATGGACGCCCTGGCTGCGAACTTTGAGGGAGAGGAGAATCAGCAGGTGCGCCGGATGCTCTTGGCCGCCCCGAAGTATGGCAATGATGACGATTATGCGGACTTTATTGCCAGAGACGTCTACGCGATGCTGGATGAGGAACTGGCCAAGTTGAAGGGTCCCTACGGGACGACCTACGTGGACGCGCCCCACAGCGTCGCCTCCCACGGGAACATGGGCAAGAAGACAGGAGCCCTCCCGAGCGGCCGTCTCGCCTTTATCTCGCTGGCCGATGCGAATATGTCGCCGTGCCAGGGCATGGACAAGAAAGGGCCGACAGCCGTTGTTCTTTCGGCGGGCAAGATCGACCAGCTTCCCATGCAGGGAAGCCTGATGAATATGAAGTTCCTTCCTTCATCCCTTCAGACGAAAGAGGATCTGGAAAAGTTAGTCTCCTTGATAAAAACCTATCTGGTTGCTCTGGGAGGAAAGCACATTCAGTTCAATGTGGTCGACCGGGCCACGCTGCTCGATGCCCAGGCCAACCCGGAGAAGTACCTCAGCCTTGTGGTCAGAGTCGCCGGCTACAGCGCCCTGTGGATTGAGCTTAACCGCGTCGTCCAGAATGAGATCATCGCCCGCACCGAGCACGTGGCGTGAGGCTGCTCCAGGGGCCTTTTAGAAAACCCGCGTGACGGAAAAATCGATTCTCCCAGGTCCAGGCTGACCCCGGAGCGGCAAAGCGATGAAGGGGATGATCTTCAATATTCAGCGGTATTCCATTCATGACGGCCCAGGTATTCGCACGACCGTCTTCCTGAAAGGGTGTCCGCTCGCCTGCTTCTGGTGCCAGAATCCCGAATCCCAGTCCCTGAAGCCTGAAATCCTTTTTGACAGGACACGCTGTACAGCGTGCGGTAAGTGTGTGACGGCCTGCCGGTGGGCGGCAAACACATTAGTGGATGGGGCGGTGAGAATAGAGAGAACTAAATGCGCCGGCTGTGGTGAATGCGTTGACGTTTGCCCCAATCAGTCGAGAAGGCTTGCGGGAAGAGAAGCGACGGTTGACGAGGTGATTGAGGAAGTATTGAGAGACAGGAAGTTCTATGAGAGTTCGGGAGGCGGCGTTACGCTGTCGGGCGGGGAGCCCTCCGTGCAAGCCGATTTTTCGCTGGAGCTCCTGCGGCGATCCAAGAAAGAAGGGCTCCATACGGCCCTGGACACCTGCGGCGCCGCATCGTGGAAAACCATGGAGACCCTGCTGGAATACACGGACCTTGTTCTCTACGATATCAAGTGCCTGGACTCAGGCGCGCACCGCAAGGCGACCGGAAAACCGAATAAATCGATCCTTGAGAACCTGAGGAAGATCGCAGGGTCCAGGGAGACGTGGATCAGAATACCCCTAGTGCCGGGGTTTAACGATTCCGAGGAAGAGGTGAGGGCAATCCTCGCCTTCGTAAAAGGAGAGCTGGGGCTGACAAGAATAGATCTGCACCGCTACAATCCACTCGGTGAAGAGAAGTATGCCCGGCTGGACAGAAAGTGCACCCCTCTCACCCCTCAACCCGAGGAGTATATCAAGAAACTCAGGCAGATCGCCGCATCAGAGTAGCGGTAAGGCCGCTGCGCAGCTTTAGCTCCTTTTAGCGGGTTTTAGGCCGGCTGCGTCTCCACCTGCGTCTCTCCTATCCCTTCTTTCTGCTTTCCGGCCATCTTGAGAGCGGCCACCATTGCCAAAACCGCGGGTATCAGGACGACGAGGAAGAGCGACGATGTCG
>CAYZAF010000344.1:0-3161 GCA_964476435.1 uncultured Syntrophaceae bacterium | reverse complement strand
CTCCCCGGTCTCGTAGCTCATGGCCCTGAAAAGGACTTCTGCCTGATCTATGTTGGCGAGCATGATGAGAACGTCAGGGTCGAAGGAAAGTCTGCTCACGGGGGAGAATGTCACATAGTTGACAACCCCTCGGGCCAGTTTCGGCGCATAGTGATAGAGGCGCGCGGCAGCACGGGGGTCTTTGAAAACCCCTAATCCCGCGCCGAATTCTCCGCTCACGAACGGTTCTTCGATCTCTCTCTGTCCAAGCACATAGGTGCCCGCCTCGCAGGTGTGGTTCTCCGCGCCCGCGTAAAAGACGCGGCCAGCCTGAGCCTTCTTGAGCATCTCGCAAAGCGCCATGTTCTCTGCAAGCTTCTCTATGCCCTTGGGCGGTTTCGTCAGATATTTCACCGCCACGGGCTCGATGTCGAACTTGAACTTGCTCAATACCGCATGATCTTCCTTCGTCAGAGCCATTGTCGACCTCCGTCGATAGTTACAGGCAGGCCAGATCGCATCTTGTAAGTTATTGGGAAGAAAGCCGACGAAGGAATTTAATTCCAATTCTAAGTCGGTGCTATCTTTGTTGCCTTCGTCATCTGCTCCTCGATGTACTGCAACTGTAGACCTTCGTCGCTCCTTCCTCGGCGCCTCGATATCGTCATGATTTAGAATTGGAATTAGCCCTTGACCTCGCTGATTACGAATCCACGCTCACCCTTTTCGGCAGTACTTTCTTAATGTACCATGATAGGCCGTGCAAGGCAAAGGCGATCCGCTCCTCGGTGAGCTTCGATGTCTTCTTGGCCTTCTCCTTTGCCTTGGCCTTATAGGCCCCGAGCCTTGAGGGAATCGGGCCCCTGCAAAAAGGGGAAGGAAAAGAGTCTTTTCCTTCCCCTTTCTTCGCCCCATGAGCGTCCGCGCCGGGCGGACGGTCCTTGTGCCGGGCCCCCTGCCTAGAAGTGCAGAGGAAAGACAAAACTGATGCCCGGGGGAGGCGCCGGTGGAGAGTATACCGGCGGGGGAGGAGGGGCATAGTAACCGGGAGGCGGATAATCGTAATACCGTCCCTGCCAATAGTAGCGTCCGTGTCCTTCGTGCCCCCCTCGCCTGTGATGATCCCTGTCTCCATGGTGATCTCTATCCGCGAAAACCGGGGTGAAGGCTAGTGTGACGGCGATAACGGCCAGGGCAAGAAGTTTGAAGGTCCTCGCAACCACTCCCATGCATGGGGTCCAATTGTTCGAGCTTTTCATGGCGTCCTCCCCCTATCCCCTTTCATTTCTTCTTTGATTTCTTGTGATGCCCGACTCCCGTGAAGACCTGATCGGCTATCTTCTTCTGATCGTCAGACATGGAGGCGTAGAGGGGCTCGAAGGCCGCGATGAAGTTCTTCAGGCCAGCAGCGTGGGCGTCCTGGATCTCGCTATAAGACGTGAGATTGTCGACGGCGTTCATGCTACCTTCCTTTGCCTTCCTTGCCTTTATCAGGGGTTCCATCGTTGCCGCATTCTCCCGCATCACCTGGGCGACCTTGTTCCACTGTTCTTCCTGGGCCTCAGTAATCTTGAGCTTGGCGTGGAGTGAGGAGATCCGTGCCTCGACATCTCCACCGGCGGGCGCCGCCGCCTTTGAGACCAACGGACAGACAAGAATGATCGCCACACAAAGAAGTAGAGCTGAAATGATGCCTGTGAATCGACGAACACGTTCCATGGTAAACCTCCTCGCTGTTTTCGTTATTCCCACCAATGCCTTACTTTGTCTATCTCCGACACGGAGGATCGACTCCTAGCCTTTCCGGGCTCAACTCGTCCTGTTGCAGATATACTCCAATGTTCCGCCCTCGCTCGTTGACGACGAGCCGCAGTCAACCGTCCCATGTAATCATTTAATCCTCGGAAGCGGATTTTGCAGAGATTCCTTCTGTGTCTCTTCCCAGACGCTTCCGGCTTTGCCGGCAGCTCTTGCTCCTTCTTGACTAGGTCGCTTCAAAGGAGAAAAGACGGGAAGAGAGAAACAGAAGGGGCCACCCTAGTCTGTGAGTGGCCCCGTGCCGGCGGGACGCGAGGGTATGTCAACTACTCGTTCTGTACTGTGGCTTATCCCGTCTGCTCGCCGTCGTCGCCTCAAGACGGACATGCAGGCGGTACTTCCTTTGCGGGTTGTTGCGTCTGTCGGACTTAAAACAATCGAGGCGAAGGAGGTTATGCCTCCTGCAGTCTTAAGTCTCGCCGATCCGCGTTGTGCTATTGAGGGGATCGCTCTTCTATCCCGCCGACAATCTAAAACTAAGTACGTCGGGCACCGATGTCAAGTCCTTCACGGGATGAACAATCCGATTGACTTCTCCTATGACAATGGTAGAATGGCTTTAAACAGCACAAGGTGGATCTGGGCGATAGGCTTCTTCCTCTTTAAGCCGAACAAGGCCTGGTGACAATACCTCCTCCAAGCCTTCGCCCGATTCGATACGGGGTGCGGTTATGGCGAAAATCATTCCGTTTGCCCGGGGGAGAGGGGCCGACAGGCAATACTCGATTTCCCTCGGACACCGGCTCATCAATTCTGCCCCCCTGGCCCACGGTGAGGCGCCCTTGGTCTGGAATCCCGCGACCCGGCGATGGTGCAGCGGGGGTGTGACGTTCGGAGAGCACGTGGATTCGGTGCCCATCAGCGACGAAGAAGCCAAGGCATTCATGAGGGCCGGGAAAATATCCGAAAGGGTCCTGAGAAGGCTGGACCTATTGCCATCCGACCGGGATTGAGGGGCCATCAGAACGTAAAGGTTCAGGTTTGGCGGTACTTCCCGAAAACAGCAATTTGCCTTCTCCAGCGATCAGCAAAGGTTTGCATGGGGAGTTCAATACCGTTGACTCGCATACTCTTTTCAGTGCTTTTCCACTAAGGGATGATTTCGGGGTTGTGACCGCGATCCGTCTCGTTCGCGTGACTACTCTTTCGTTAGGGAATTCTCAAAGCGGCAAAGTAGCTGGTAAGCTTGAATATTGCCACTGCTGGTTTCGGTTTAGCACCGGGATTTTCGGTGGCATTCTTTGGCCGGCTTGAGAAATCAGCGGTGCATAGGAGGAGGTGAAGGAAAGAGGGAAAAAAGAAAAGCCGACGAAGGGATTTGAACCCTTGACCTGCTGATTACGAATCAGCTGCTCTACCGCTGA
>CAYZAF010000343.1:0-3292 GCA_964476435.1 uncultured Syntrophaceae bacterium | reverse complement strand
GAGCACCCCCGGGTGACGGCCGTGCACTATCTCGTTAAAACGTTTCAGGAAGGCCACGGCTTCAAGGTTCTCGTTTCCCCCGAACTGGTTCGGGATCCATTCGCCGCGCTTCCTGGAATAGTCGAGGTAGAGCATAGAGGCGACTGCGTCGACACGCAAGCCGTCTATGTGGTACTTCTCCAGCCAGAAAAGGGCATTGGAAATGAGGAAATTGGCAACCTCGTTCCTGCCGTAGTTGAAGACGAGGGTTCCCCACTCCCGGTGCTCCCCCTTGAGGGGATTTTCGTGCTCATAAAGGGCGGTTCCGTCAAAATGTGCCAGACCGTGGCCGTCCTTGGGGAAGTGGGCAGGCACCCAATCCATGAGGACCCCGATGCCTGAGTTGTGGAGGCAATCGACGAGGTACATGAAGTCATCCGGCGTGCCGTACCGGCTCGTCACGGAAAAGTACCCAATGGTCTGGTACCCCCAGGATTCATCGAGGGGATGCTCACTGACAGGCATCAGCTCGACGTGGGTGTATCCCATCTCCTTCACGTAAGAGACGAGGCTATCTGCAAGCTCCCGATAGGTGAGCCATCTTCCCTCCTCCTCCGGGACTCGTCTCCACGAGCCGAGGTGCACCTCATAGATCGATATGGGCGATTCGAACCAGTTCCGCTCCTGCCGCGCCTCCATCCATTTTTTGTCTGACCATGAATAACGATCGAGGTTCCAGACCACGGACGCGCTTTTCGGACGAACCTCCGAGAAGAACCCGTAAGGGTCCGCTTTTTGGGCGAGGAAGCCCTTGAACCGTGACTTCACCTCAAACTTATAGACTGCGCCCTGCCCGATGCCCGGAACGAATATCTCCCAGATACCCGTGGAGCCCCTGACGCGCATCATGTGCCTTCTTCCGTCCCAGTGATTGAAATCTCCGATGACGCTCACCCTGATCGCATTGGGAGCCCACACGGCGAAGAGCACGCCCCGGACGCCCTGTACCGTCATCTCGTGAGCACCCAGTTTTTCGTACTGGTCGTGATGCGTGCCCTCTGCCATGAGATAGAGGTCGAATTCCGAAAGGACCGGCATGAAGGAATAGGGGTCTGCGAATTCTGTGGCCTTTCCCGATGCGTCCGTCTTTCTCAGCCGATAGGGGAAAATTTCCGCCCCATTCCGGATGACTGCCTCGAAAAGGCCTTCCCTGTGGATTCTCTTAGCGGGGTGAATCTGCCTGGATTGGAGGTCAACGACATTGACCTCGGTGGCGTCGGGGAGGAAGGCGCGAACAGCCACGCACTCCTTAGCCCCTGCTTTGACAACGTGGGCCCCCAAGACCTGGAAGGGGTCGGAATGGGACGAATGCACGATCCTCTCCACCTCTTCCTTCAGCGCCATCCAGGAATCCCCCCTTGCCTCTATTCCTACACATTATTATACCTTTTCTTCTTGTTGCGCAAGTCGACTTTGCAAACGATGGCGCCCAGATCCCTTTTTAGCTTCAGTGCTTCACGCGTTGAAAAGGCCGGGCTTATCGTGTATTTTATTGAGTCATCGCAGCAAGGGAAGGCCTATGCCCGTCACGTACAAGAGCACAAACAATGGCGCGGAAAGGGTTGATTTCGAGACAGGTCTTTTGAGAGGCCTGGCCCCGGACTACGGGCTGTACATGGTGGCGAGGCCGGATATCCCGCTTCTTCCGTCCGATCTGGTGAAGGCCATGCGGGGCATGTCCTATGGCGAGATAGCCTTTCACGTCCTGCGGCCCTACCTTTTCCCAGAGATTCCCGAAAAGGACCTCCTCCTGCTTCTGGAGGAGGCGTATAGGCCCGACAAGATTCCGACCGAGGTTCAGCAGGTCACGGAAGAGACGCACATCATGTGGCTAACGAAGGGACCCACGTATTCGTTCAAAGACTACGCGGCGCGCTTCTTCGCCCGCATGCTCAACTATTTCCTCGAAAGGCGGGGCTTGAGAAGAGTGGTGGTTGTGGCGACGAGCGGGGACACGGGCGGTGCTGTTGCCGATGCCTTGTCCGGCCTGGATAGTGTAGACAACGTGGTGTTTTTTCCAAAAGGGTCGATAAGCGCCGGACAGAGAAGGCAGATGACCACGCTTAAGGGAAACGTCCACGCCTTCGAGGTGGAAGGGGATTTCGACGTATGTCAGGCCCTCGCGAAGAACCTCCTCGGAGATAAGGCCTTCGCCAAAAGACTCTTCGGCGATAGCGAGCGCCTCACGTCGGCCAACTCCATAAGCCTCGGGAGGCTCCTGCCCCAAGCAGTCTACCCGTTTTTTGCCTATTCGAGGATCGTATCCGACGAAAGGGCCTTCATCGCGAGCATACCGTCCGGCAATTTCGGGGATATGATGGGCACGGTGCTGGCCAAGGCCATGGGGCTTCCGATTTCGCGCATCCTCTGCGGCGTCAACGAGAACCGAGAATTCCCCGATTTCCTTGAGTCCGGCGCCTACAAGATATCTCCCTCAAGACCTGGTCCTTCGTCGGCCATGATCGTCTCCCATCCGAGCAATCTCGCGCGGCTCGTAGATTTCTACGGGGGCCACATGGTCGACGAGCGCGACCCCGCGTCCGGGAGGGTCGTGAGGGCAGGGGTTTTAGAGAGGCTGCCGGACCTTGAGGAGATGAGGCGCGACCTCTACTCGGTGAGCATTGACAATCCCCAGCACTACGCGACCATGAGAGGGGTATTCGATTGTTACGGCGTGATCCTGGATCCTCACGGAGCAGTCGGCTGGAGGGCCCTCGAGATATACCGGTCCGAAGGCAACGAGGGTCCGGCGGTAATATACGAGACGGCAGATCCGGGTAAGTTCCCCCTTGACGTTGAAAAGGCTTTGGGCTTTACCCCCGACCTACCCGAGGGCATGAAGCGGCAGGAGATCCTGCCCGAGCGGATTTACTCGATCACCGAGAAGCCCGACTCGCCGGGCGGCGCAAGGATTCTCAGTCAGGGTCAGATAAGGGAGGCAAAAGAGAAGCTCGCATCCATCTTCGCTTAAGAGCGCGCAATTGCCCCCACCGGCCTTACGGCGGACACTTCGCGCAAATGGACCTGAACTGCATCACGGAAAGGTATCGGTCGCCGCGGTCCGGCATCACCACAACGATCGTGCCCCTGTCCATTTCCTTCGCAACTCTCAGGGCTGCGGCCATGGCTGCTCCGCTTGAAAGACCGACGAATACCCCTTCCCGCTGCGCAAGGTACCGGGTCATTTCGAACGCCTCCCCGTCTTCTACCACGAGCTTTTCATCCAGCTCCTCGGGGTGGTAGATCTTGGGGA
>CAYZAF010000342.1:0-8618 GCA_964476435.1 uncultured Syntrophaceae bacterium | reverse complement strand
GGGCGACCCGTCTCCGGAAGACTTCATGAAGAAAGGTCCTTGAAAGAGCTCAAAGCCCAGGTCTCGGTATTGGGCGAAGCTCTCTCCGTCCTCCACGGACGCTGCGATGAGCTTGGCAGGGAGCCCCTCGAAGAGGGCAAGCGTCTGATCCGCACAATACGATGAGGCGTTGATACGTATAAAGTCGGCGATCCTATGGAGCGGCAAAAGGCCGCGCCCCGACGGCGTATAGTCGATGGCGATCTGGTACGCCTGCTTCTTGAGCGTGATGGTGCCGAGAATAACGTCCTTGTCCAACGCTTCCCTTTCCGCCACCTGTAAAATGCTGTTCCTCGGAAGAAAGGAAAGCATATCCCCTTTCATGGCGGCCATGTCGAGGTTGAGAAAAGCCCGGCTGGTCCCGGCCAGCCTTTCGAATCCTCCTTCCGAAGATACCGCGCCGACAACGTCCTCGTCCACACTCAAAGGAGGCCACTTCAGGCCATTTCCGCTCGAATCGTGCCTCCGAAAGGAGAACTCGTTTCCGAATAGACATCTCTTTCTGTCAAGAACAGGCTCTTTATGAACGTAATAGGTGCTCATAGCCGGCCTATGATTCCGAAAAGTCTTATCGCATTTGCCCGGATCTCCTTAAGCAATTTCTCACTGATACGCTGGAGGAAGAGCTTGCCAGGCGCGCGGGTGCACTTTTGCGCCCATCGCCCTTCAAAAACCGCTTGCCAGATATCCTCCCCAGGGTATAAACTCCATTCATACGCTCTTGACCGGGAGCGCTTCCGGGAAGCATAAGCCCTGTGGGCTCATGTCGAGGAGCGCCATGAATTGGGCTTTATTCCTTTCCGGGAAGCATAAGCCCTGTGGGCGGGAAGCTTCTTTTTGAGAGTATTTTGGCTTCGGGCATTGCGAGCGGACGGTTGGGTTCTATTCCCTTTTCGCGAACAGGAACCCGTGATGGCCGCCGCTCCCGTATCAAGGCTGGAACCGTACTGCTAAGATAGTGGACGCCAGGGCGTAAGGCCCGCTGTGGTGCAAGATCACCTGAGGGCAACGGAAGATGGAAAGAATTCACCATAGGTTTGGAGGCATATCCATGGGGCGGACTCAAAGAGGCAGCGACTCTTCTCTGAGTATCGAGACAGTGCTCGAGCGGTCAAGGGAAAAGGATATTATCGAGGCACGGAGGCACAGGATAGAGCGATTGAGAGTGACAGAATGGAGGATTTGGAAACTCCTGCGGATCGACTGGCAATAGGGAATCGGAGGGGAATTTCAAGTTCTCATTTCTTGTGATCTCACGTAGCGCCGCCGCAATAGCTTCTTTCCTGAAAGTTCTTTGCTGCCAACCATTCACAGTGTTGAGGGAGAAAAGCCGAGCCCCCGATGTCGCGGCTGTCCCACGGGGGCTCTCCTTGCACCAGGATGACCCTCCGGTGAGAGCAGTTACTCCAGTCGCCAGCCTGGAACCGAAGACAGGGAGTATGAGAATGAAGGATATCATAGGAATTGCTTGGTTCAAGGACGAGGCTACCTACCGCAGGGCCCTTGCGATGTTTATTGATCCCGACAGTATGCCCGCCAGTTTTGAGGACTGGAAAGCTCTTGTCGGAAAGGAGTGCGAACTGATAAAGGAAAAAGGCAGCATCGCGCTTCGCGCAGACATCGATCCGGACACATTTCCCGGTTGGTGCGCCTCCCGTGGACTTAAAGCCAATTCCTGGGGGAGAATCGCGTTCGTCAACCATGTCGAGCTTGAGTATCAGATGACGGGCAAAGGAACGATCATTGAATAGCTAAGGGAGAGGAGAGCGCCTGAAAGTCAGATGCCTCTGCGCTCCTTAGTTTTCCCTTTTCCGTCCGGTTTTGAACACCATGCAGTTCGAAAGTCCGTACGCGCAAGGCCGGCCCTTTTCGTCGCTCAGCTTTCCTTCGGCAACTCCTATTGTACTTCCTACATGGATAATCCGTGCCTCGCACTCTATGATGCCGGCTTCCGCAGTGATAGGCCTGAGGTAATTTGCCTTGAGATCGAGCGAAGCATAACTGGTCCCCACAGGAAGAGTAGAGAGAATCGCGCAGCCGGTGGCTGCGTCAAGGAGAGCTCCTGTGACGCCCCCCTGGACTGTGCCGAACGGGTTGTAGTGGCATTCGGACGGAAGATACTGGAAGACCACCCGGCCTCGTTCCACCTCAACAAGGGAGAAGTTGAGAAGGACGTCGATGGGGGCTTTTGGGATCGATCCATCTCTGACGCCCCGCAGATAGTCGAGGCCGCTCAAGTTGCGGGTCGTTTCGATGACTTTCGCTGGATCGGTCCAGACCATGGTTCGCCGGTGCTTATCGCTGCTCATAGAGGCTCCCTTTCCTCAATTCTTTCCCACCAGGTGGGAGAAGTCATCTTTCCGGATGAGTGAAGCTCCCCGCCCACAGGGCTTATGCTTCCCGGAAAGGAATAAAGCCCAATTCATGGCGCTTTCTCGACCTAAGTCCACAGGGCTTTCGCTTGCGAAAGCGCTCCCGGTCAATTTTCTATCACACGTTCGTTTTTATAGCAATGCGGCCGGGGCCGTCGCAAAGCTTGATTATAAGCCATAATCTGCCGAGTGGCAGCAGATGATGGAATCTTATTGACCTAATCTTGGCTTAGGTGCCAGAATGGGATAGGCACCCGAGCCGAAAAGAACGTGAGGAGGTTCCCATGAGCCATGGCAGCACCTACGATGCCCTCCTGGGGCTTGCGAGAAAGAGGCGGACAATACGACGGTTCAAGACAGATCCAGTCTCCGCTGACGACGTCTCCAGGATTATCGACGTGGCCCGGTGGGCTCCTTCCGGGTTTCACACGCAGCCGTGGGAGTTCGTGGTAATCACCGAAAAGAAGCTCAAGGAAAAGATCGTAGCTGTTCTGGAGCAGTACGGCCCCCCCATACGCAACCCGGAGACCGCAGAGGCAGGCCGCTTCGACGTCGCCCCCGTCTTCATCATACTGCTGGGCGACTGGAGGGCCAGGGTAGGACTGCCCGATGCTGTCCAATCTTCCGACGCGCGGGCAGACAACATCCTCCGTGCCAGCCTGGCTTGCGCCTTCCTCTCTATGCAGCTCGCCGCCACCGCTCTCGGATTGGCTTCACAATGGTATTCCGCCATCTCCGGCGAGAAGACGCAAAGCGCCATCAAGGCTCTCATCGATATCCCCGAAGGGTTGTACATATTCGACATGATGGTCCTCGGCTACGCAGCCGAGAATCCCATACCCAAGGATGTGAGGGAGCTGGACGACATGATTCACTACAATGACTGTGGAGCCGAGGATTTCAGGACCAATGAGGAGGTCGTCGCGTACGCGCGCATAACCAAGGCGTGGTGCCTCGCTGCGCACTAGGTACGGAGGGGCTTATGGGGTAGCATCCGTGGGGTACGACACCGACTATTCGCGAGGCCCTACAGAGCCTCTTCCTGTCTGTTATTCGCCCCTAGTGAGCTTCTTGATCTCCTCTTGCACGTCCTGCCACATATGACCGTGCAGGGTGAGCTTGAGCCCGCAAAAAGAACATTCGAGAAGCGCTCCCTCGACCAGGGCGTCAACGGGATACTCTTTCTTCCTTCCGCAGATCGGGCAGGTAACGGGCAGCTGTCTCGCAGTCATGTTTTTCCTATTTCTCCCGTCGGATGGCTTTGTCCGCATGGCATCAATACTTATTTGGAATAGAAGACTCGGCCTACATCGGAGGAGCCCCCTAGCTCAACTCTTGAGGGGACCCCACCCCAAGGGCTATCCAGTTGCTTGAAGACCCGATTGCCTTCGGAAGCCTTCAGCCAAGCTAGTTATTGTCTTTTTGAGATTATCCGCTGGGAGGAGCGAAGTGTCAATCAATTTCTTTTTCCTTAAACGGACTCGCGAGGACCCTAATAGTGGGCACGCCCTTCTCCTCATTGCTATTCGATCTGCTTTAAGGCTTCGTCCCTATTATCGCCCTTGCGACCAAAGCGGTGACTATCCCGAACGGCAGATTTACCAGCAGCAGGTAGACGGTGAACATCGGGCCCTGCTGAAGGCCGAAATACCCCGCGCCTCTCATGGGAAGGAAGATTATGTAGAGCGCCAAAAGCGGCACAATGACGTATAGAAAGCCGACGAGGTATAGCCGCCTCCAGATGCCTTTTATGAAAAATCCGAACAGGATGCCCCACAGCCCGCCCCAGAAAAGCGGCCTGTATACGTCCGGCGGCTTAAAAGACATCGGGGCTTTCACTCCGAATATCGTACTAACCCCCGACCCGAATAGGACAAGGCCGAAAAGGAGCACGGCCAGTCCGCCTATAACCCCCGCTGGGAAACAGATTGCCACCCGCTGTATCAGGGTCAAGCCTTCTCGCGTCGCTTCGGATTTTCTTTCCATGATGTTCAAGCCCCCCTTGTTTAGTTTATTTATACCGCGCTCGCGATGCGGGCGCGGAAGAGGAGGACCCTATCCGCAAAAAAGACCACCTCTGAAATGAGCGTAAGTACCTTTCCGGCGAGAGGCAAGGTCCGCTTGAACCATGGTTCCTGAGAAATGGGTATGCCTTCTTCAACGGGGTGAGAAGAGGGGGCTGTCTTCATGAACCAGTGACACTGCCCATCATTAACAAAGGTCAATAGTACTAATGGAAATCGATGGTTTCTGTTGACCCCTTCGTCCAGGACGGGTATCCTTGAAATAGTAAATGACACCTTCTGGCGAGTGTCCGCTCTTGTAACGAGCCGCTGGAGGAGACATGACCCCCCACGACCTCAAGCGTAAGCTCACCGCAATCCTCAGCGCCGATGTGAAAGGGTACAGCCGCCTCATGGGGGAGGATGAGGAGAGCACTGTCCGCACCCTGAATGCTTACAAAGAGGTCATAAGGAGTCTCGTCGGCCAGCACCAGGGGCGGGTGGTGGACTCCCCGGGGGACAACCTTCTCGCCGAGTTCGCGAGCGTCGTCGATGCCGTCCAGGGTGCGGTCGAGATCCAGCAGGTCCTCCGGGCGAAGAACGCCCTCCTCCCTGAGAACCGGAGGATGGAGTTCCGCATCGGGATCAACCTCGGCGACGTGATCGAGGAGGGGGACGCGATATACGGCGACGGGGTGAACATCGCGGCCCGGCTGGAGGGTCTTGCTGAAGCGGGCGGCATCTGCCTCTCCGAGAGTGCCTACCAGCAAATCGAAAACAAGCTCCCTTTGAGGTATCGCTATGTGGGGGAGCACAAGGTCAAGAACATTGCGAAGCCGGTCCGCGTCTACCGCGCGCAGATAGAGCCGGACGCGACCCCGGAGAAGAAGGCCAAACTGCGACGATGGCGGATGGCCATGACGGGTGGGGTGATCGCTGTTGCTGTGGCAGCCGCGGGTGGAACGATCTGGAAGTTCTATCTCTCCCCTCCACCTCGTCGAGAGGCAGCCTCTCACGAGAAGATCGCCGAGTCCCTGCCCGCGAAGCCCCCATCACCGGCGCCTCCTTCGGGACACCTTATAACAAAGCAAGAGATCACACCCCCTTCACCCGGGAAAGTCTCAAAACCCGCGGTTCTCCCTGCTCCGAAAGCTAAGGCGACGGAGAAATCGGCAAGATCGGCGGATAATGCTCCGAAAGAAGGGGAGCAGCGCAAGAACGAGGGGATGACGGGAAGAACGGAAGAGGCGTTGAAAGAGGGCGAGAGGTTCAAGGGAGAGCTCGGGAAAGGCACGGAAGAGGAAGCCAATGTGACCGCAAGGAGCTGGTTCAGAAAAGGATATGCGTTGAAATACAGAGAGTGGAACAACGAAGAGGCTATGAAAGCCTTCGACAAGGCAATCGAAATCGATCCTCACTTCGCCTCAGCTTATGCGGGAAGAGCCGCAATCTACAGCGAGTGGCACCAATACCAGCAAGCCCTTAGCGAGAGCGAACAGGCGATCAAACTCGCCCCCACCCTCGCGTGGGGCTACAATGCCCGGGGATGCGCCTACATCGGTCTGGCCAATTACGACAGGGCCATGGAGGACCTCAACAGAGCACTGGAGCTTAACCCGAATTATGCAGGGGCTTACTGCAGCCGGAGCTGGGCGTACTTTATGTTGAAAGACTATCGTCGGGCAGTAGAGGATGCGAACAAGGCGCTTGAGATGGACCCCGAGTTCTCGATTGCCTATTTCAGGAGAGGGAGGGCCTTGGCCGCATTGAACAACCTCCAGGACGCCATGAGGGATTTCGACAAGACGATCGACCTCGATCCGAAATACTCCTGGTCCCTCGTGCACCGGGGGTACACGCTCCTGAGGCTCGGCCAGACAGAGCAGGCTCTGGAAGATTTCAAGAAGGCGGCACGTCTCGGAAACACCGATGCGCAGAACTATCTCACAAGGAAGGGAGCCCAGTGGTGAGGTGGTTGATCATGTCTCGCTGCGAGGTTTTCCATGAAGCCTACCGCCCAGGAGCAGCCGTAAGAACAATCACCCCTTTTTCGGGTCAATGACGATCACATATTCGGGAACGTTTGAAGAGACAGGCATGAAATGCAAAGTTTAAGGATCCCCCGCCGGGGCTCTTGTCACCTGGTTACGAACGGCACGCCAGCGCAATTCCAGAGGGTCGTTAAGAAAATTGATCTCGTAGCGGCTTGAGGACAGCTCGACGCTCTCATGAAAATGGAGGACATCACAGTAGAAGTCGGAAACGAGGAGCGCAAGGGCCGGGGGCTCAGCCCTGCCGGAGAGTCTGCGGAAGGATAGCGGCCCCCGCTTCTCTCCCCCTGTAATGCGCTCCCATTCACCCGTTCTCCCCGCGAAGGCTGTTCCATCCGCCTGCTTAAAGGATCCCTGCCCTCAACAAAGCCCTACTGAGCCTTTTTGCGTTCGATGGAGAGGAAAGCCTGCCGGTCAAAAAGGGTACGCTCGAGGGGTGTGCTGCACGCTGATCCATCGAAGCTCGGTAAACTCTTCGAGAGCTGCCTTGCCTCCGAACCTGCCCCACCCGCTGTCTTTTATGCCCCCGAAGGGCACCTGAGGCTCGTCATGAACGGTCTGATCGTTGATGTGAACGATGCCCGATTCGACGCGCTCTGCCACATCGAGACCTTTAGAAAAGCTGCTCGTATAAACGCTCGCGGAAAGCCCGTACGGGGTATCGTTTGCCACGGCTACGGCCTCGTCTTCATCTGCGACCTCTATCACGGAGACCACGGGTCCGAAGGTCTCCTCGCGGGCAAAGGGCGAGCCCATCTTCACGTTCGTCAGCACCGTAGGATGGCAGCACAGGCCGTCGTACTTGTTGCCGCACACGACAGCGGCGCCGTCGGCCAGGGCACCTTCTATGCTTTTCCTTACCTGATCGAACTGGTATTTGTTGATGAGGGGACCGATCACCGTATCTGGTTCCCTTGGGTCCCCTACCTTGAGCTTGGCAACCCTGGCAGCGAACTTGTCGACGAATTGTTTCGCCACTGGCTTCTCCACGATAATGCGGCGAGTCGACATGCAGATCTGTCCCTGGTGCAGGAAGGCGCCGAAGACCGCGCCACTCACCGCGTCGTCGATGTTGGCGTCCCTCAGAACGATCATGGGATTCTGCCCGCCGAGCTCGAGGGCGACGCGTTTCAAGTACCTACCCGCCTTCTCTGCCAGCTGGCGCCCCACCTCCGACGAGCCGGTGAGGCTGATCCGGCGCACTTTGGGGTTTTCGATGAACTCGTCCCCGATCTCCGTGCTGCCGCCGGGCCCGTTCGTGACGAGATTGAGTACCCCCTTGGGGAAGCCTGCATCGTGGAAAACCTCTGCGATCAGCACGCCGCCTGCCAGTGCGGATTCCGTGGATGGCTTGAGCACCGCAGTGTTCCCGTATGCTATGGGAAGGCAGACGGAGCGCAAGGAAAGGATCAAAGGGGCATTCCATGGCCCGATGCCCGCAACCACGCCTACAGGCTGGCGCATGGCCATGTAGAAGGCCCCCGGCAGGTCGGCGGGAATGATCTCGCCCGTTGCCGCGTGGGTCTGACCCGCAGCCTCCCTCAGGAGCCCCGGGGTGAACGTAGCCTGGAACATGGCGAATCCGAAGGTGCAACCCGTCTCTCCCGCGAGGATCGCGACGATCTCGTCCCGCTTCTGTTCCAGGATATCGGCCGCCTTCAAGAAGAGGGCCCGGCGCTCCGACGGGAGGGAGTGAGACCACGCAGGAAAGGCTGCAGCTGCAGCGCCGACCGCGCGCTTCGCATCTGCCCTGCGGCCGGCGGGAACCCGCGCAAAGACTTCACCCGTATACGGGTCCAGATCATTGTACATACTTCCGTCGAGCGCGCTGACCCATTCGCCGCCAATGTACATCTTACATTCCCTTGCCATGGCAATCTCCCTCCTTTTAGAGCTGGTATTCCTCCTCGCACCAATGCCTTACACGGCTCCCGATGTTCCTTCTTCTCCTATTTGGGTGCACCCTTTCACGAAGTCAGGCTCTCCGCCTCGGGAAAGACGGGCAATCCTCCGGCCGGTAGCCGGGTGCGTGGCGTCGACCGTTCTTCCAAAAAGCCGCAGGCGACCCACTTGCCCCCTATCCACATCTTCATGGGTTTTCATGGATTCTCCATCTTCGTCCTCTGAGGCGCTTAACTGCAACATGCGCCCGA
>CAYZAF010000341.1:0-12966 GCA_964476435.1 uncultured Syntrophaceae bacterium | reverse complement strand
AAGGGCCGCGAGGGTAAAGGCCTCCTTGAGTACGCGCAAAGGTTTCTCAGTTCCCCCGGCACGCATGACGGTCTTTACTGGCCGGCCAAGGAAGGCGAAGAGCAGAGCCCTATGGGACCTTTGTTCGCCGCGGCGAAAGAGAGAGGCTACGGGGATGAGCCGTTTGGGGGCGAACCGGCCCCTTATCATGGTTACTTTTACAGGATCCTCACGAGCCAGGGCAAGGATGCTCCCGGTGGCGCCCGGAGCTACATGGTCGGGGACAAGATGATCGGAGGGTTCGCTATGGTCGCTTACCCGGCAAAATACGGCGCATCCGGCGTCATGACCTTTATGGTGAACCAGGACGGGATCGTCTACCAGAAAGACCTAGGCAGACAGACGAGAGAGGCCGCCCTCGCCGTGGACTCCTTCGATCCCGACAAGACCTGGGCCAGGGTCAAGGAACCTTAAGTAACGCCGGCCCGAAGTGGTTGTGCCTTCGCCTCATCATGTGACTGGACCGGAGGGTAGAGCGGGTCCTCTGTCAGGGCAAGACTTCCAATGGACGCGCAGAATCGGTTTCTGGACATTTCAGTCGACACTCGTGATTGCCGATCGCATCAAGACCACGGCGCCATTCTGTTTTTGAGAGGCATTCAGCCAGTCGATCCGACGCGTTGCGCCTTGCCACTCATAACCTTGAACTTTCTTAGGAGAGATCCTCCCCGAGCTCCAGTACAAGCCTGATCGCGGTGAACCACCCGATACCGGGAAGGCTCCTCGCGATCTCATAGGCCTTGTGATACCGCTCCTTGCGGCAAAGCCTGCGCAATCCAGCCCGAAGCGCTGCCTGATGTTCCCAAAGCTGTTCGAGCTGGGTAAGAAAGACATCGAGGCTCGTTCTCAGGGATTCGCCCAGGGAGAGCGCCTTGAGGGCACGAAATTTGTCTCTTCCCCAAGGGGCAGGGAAAGAAAGGTCGATGCCGTGAAAGTCAAGAAACTTGCGGATCCTGTTCCTGGTTCGGATGATGTCCTTCTGAACAGCGACCAGCGTCCGGCCTGTCTATCGGCCTTCTCTTCTCTCCTTGTCGGGCACGTCACAGGCATCCTTGAAGTCATGGTTCTTTATGTCGAGTGGGAGATCGATGCCGAGCATGAACCGCGGGACACCGAGCCTCGTCATCTGAAAGGCTTCAGGCTATTGAGCGTCAGGTACTGTATGTCGTGCTTTCCGTATAAGATGAAGTATTGGACGCTGTTGAGGGGAAAGTGTGCAGGTTTATTGCTTTCGACGTAGAGAATCCTCTGGTCGTCATAGACCATGTTGGGGATGATCCTCGTCAACCCCTCGTCGGTCTTCGCGAAAACCCTATACTCCTTCGGAACGGGCACATTCTCGTCGACGGCACGAACCACACCTGCAAGGCTGCAGGCAACGAGACACGACACGAGGATGGAGCGGCCGCGGCAAGCATGAATGCCTCCATACCCTACTTAAGAGATTGAGACGGCTATTCTCCTCTCCCTGGGTCCGTCGAACTCCATGAGATATATGCCCTGCCAGGTCCCCAGCACGAGGTCATCGCCAGAGAGGGGGAGAAAGAGGGAGTGGCCCACAAGGGACGACTTGATGTGGGCATCGGAGTTGCCTTCCCTGTGGCTGTACGAGGCCTCCGCGGGCACGAGCCTGCCCAGCGCGTCGATAAGATCTTTCATGACTGCGGGATCCGCATTTTCGTTGATGGTGAGGCCGCACGTCGTATGGAGGCAGAGAAGGTGGACATGGCTGCCCCGTGCCTCCTTTACGGCCCGCCTCACCTCGTCGGTGATGTCTCTGGCCTCTGTTCTTCGCGACGTCCTTACCTTGATCTCAGTCATGTCCATTCAACCCCTCAAGAGAGAGGTCGTACAAACGGGAGGCGGCCCCGAGGACCTTAGGGAAATTGGGGAAATCCACGCATGCGAAAAGACTCGGGAGTCAGCCTCAGCTTCCCGGAGCTCGATAGGCGATTGAGCGAAAGGACCTTTCCCAAAAAGGAGTCTCTTAATCGCCAAGAGGTCCGCAATCGCCATTGTCCGTCACCACTGTGCCGCATACCGCACACAGCCATGCCCCAGGTCCGGCTGGCGTAAATCTGAACCCGCTATCTTTCATCTGACAGCCGTCGATGTAAGTGAAGAGCCTGCCGTCGGCATTCAGCTCCTCTATGAGTCCGCACTCAGGGCATTCCAGCAGGTCCCGGTCTCCGATGAAGCTCCCAAGTTCCCCGGCCCGTCTCATGACCGGGGTCATCCTATTGATGAGGGATCGCATTTCTTTGATCGCCGCAGTCTCGGACGCGGCTGTCGGCACGCCGGTAGAACCGCTCTTTCTCTGTGGATGGCTCTTCTTCTTTCTCATGGGGGAAACCTATGATTACCTCTATTTTTGCGCGGCTTCTGGAGATCAACCGTTTTCCGTTTCTCTAAAACCGAAACATCACCTAATAGTACGGTACTTTGGCCGGATAGTCAAGGGCGGAAGAGTCGGGTCAATTCCCCCATGCTGGCCCTGAGTGAGCACCGCTCATTGCGCCCTTGCAAAACGATGCATTCGGATTCTATAATAATGAATGAAATTTGAGGAAGGGCTGCGAAAGCTCGAAAACATCGTAAGTACCCTCGATGAGGGGAAGATCTCCCTTGACGAGGCACTGGGTCTTTTCAAGGAAGGCTTGAACCTTACCCGTGAGCTCTCAAAGACGCTTGACGACATAGAACGCAAGGTCGAGATCCTTGTGAAAAAGGACGATGGCACCGTCGAGAAGAAACCGTTCCCGGAGGAAGACGCTTAGTGGAACTCAAAGGCTTCCTTGCCGGGAATAGGGCGCTCGTAGAGGGCCAGCTGAGGACGCTCTTCTCGGCCCTTCCGGGTCTTTCCCAGCCCCTGAAAGAGGCCATGGAGTACAGCGTGTTCTCAGAGGGAAAACGGATAAGGCCCTGTCTGGCCATAGCAGCGTGCGAGGCTATGGAGGGGCAAGTCGAAGACGTTTTGCCCTTCGCGGCCGCCATCGAGATGATACACACGTACTCGCTCATCCACGACGACCTGCCGTGCATGGATAATGACGACCTCCGGAGGGGAAGGCCCACGTGCCACAGGGTCTTCGGCGAGGCAGTGGCGCTCTTGGCGGGTGATGCCCTGCTCACAGAGGCCTTCCGGGTGATGGCGGATTCGCATTTCTGCCGCGTGCCGCCGCCAGTCGCCCAGAAAGTGCTCTACGAGATCGCCAAGGCGGCCGGGGCCGCGGGCATGGTGGCAGGGCAGGCCATGGACGTGGTCTATGAGGGTAAGGTCGGGACGAAAAAGATCGTCAATTTCATCCACCGCAACAAGACAAGTGCCTTGATCAGGGCGTCAGTAGTGACCGGGGCCTTGGTCGGACGCGCCGATCGCCGCCACTTGTCGAGGTTCGCCGCGTTCGGAGAAGCCATAGGGTTGGCCTTTCAGATCAAAGACGATCTCCTTGACGTGGAGGGGGCCGAGGCGGACGTAGGGAAGAAGCTGAAAAAGGACTGGGAGAAGCAGACATACGTGAGGTACTACGGCGTAGCAGCCTCGAAGGCCCGGATAGAGGCTCTTCTGAAAAAGGCAGTCGAGTCCCTCGCTTTCTTGGGAAAAAGGGCAGACATGCTGGTTCAGATCGCAAATTACATAGGCCACAGGTCCTCCTGAATGTTCCTCGACTCCATCAATAGCCCGAAGGACATCAAGGAGCTGAGCGTGGCCCAGCTTGCAATCCTGGCCGATGAGATACGGGAAGTCATCATCCGGACCGTGGCAGATGCGGGCGGCCACCTTTCGTCCAACCTCGGCATCGTCGAGCTCACCATTGCCCTGCACTACGTCTTCGACACCCCCGGAGACAGGATCATCTGGGACGTGGGACACCAGTGCTATACGCACAAGATTCTCACTGAGAGAAGGGAGCGTTTCTGCACCCTCAGGCAGCACGGGGGCCTGAGCGGCTTTCCCTGCACAAAAGAGAGCGCTTACGACGTCTTCAACACGGGCCATGCGGGCAACTCCATCTCCGTTGCCGTAGGTCTTGCGGAGGCCAAGAAGAAGCTGAACGAGAATCACCGGGTCCTTGCGGTGATAGGAGACGGGTCCCTCTCGGCCGGCATGGCTTTCGAGGCCCTCAACCATGCCGGCCACCTGAAGAGCGACGTCATCGTGATCCTCAACGATAACGAGATGTCCATCTCGAAGAACGTGGGCGCCCTTTCCGCCCATCTCAACAGGATCATGACCGGAGAGTTCATGAGCAGCCTCAGGGAGGACATCAAGAGCACCATCCGCAATCTTCCCGCTTTTGGAGACAAGGTGTACAAAGCCGCCCGCTACTTCGAGGAGACGATCAAGGGCTTTGTCGCGCCGGGTCTGCTCTTCGAGGAGCTCGGCTTTCAGTACATCGGGCCAGTGGACGGCCACAACCTGAATCATCTCATCGTCAACCTCGGCAACATCAAGAAGCTGAAAGGGCCGATCCTCGTCCACGTGGTGACCAAGAAGGGCAAGGGATACGAGCCGGCAGAAACAGATCCCGCGCGATTTCACGGCATCTCCAAGTTCGACGTCCCGACGGGCAAAGCGATACGCGACGGGAAACCTACCTTTACCGAAGTTTTCGGTCGGACCCTGGTCTCCCTTGCGGAAAAGGACGAGAGAATCGTTGCGGTCACGGCAGCCATGGGACTCGGTACGGGCCTCGATGAATTCTCGAAGCGTTTCCCGGGCCGCTTCTACGACATAGGCATTGCCGAGGGCCATGGCGTCACCTTCGCCGCAGCCCTCGCCATGGGGGGATTCAAGCCTTTTGTGGCCATGTACTCCACGTTCCTGCAGCGCGGCTTCGATCAGATCGTCGAAGACGTGTGCCTTCAGGAGCTGCCTGTGGTCTTCGCCATCGACCGGAGCGGCGTCGTGGGCCAGGACGGGGCAACCCACCACGGAACCTTCGACATCTCCTACCTTCGCCACATCCCCAACATGGTCGTCACGAGCCCCAAGGATGAAAACGAGCTGAGACACCTCCTCTATTCAGCCTCCCTGTATGGGAGGGCCATGTCCATACGCTACCCCAGAGGGGAGGTGATGGGGGTCCCCCTTGACCACGAGCCCAGAGAAATCCCCCTGGGCACATGGGAGGCCTTGCGAGCCGGCTCGGACATATGCCTCATCGGCTGCGGGCCCGTGGTCCATGCCTGCCTCGACGCAGCCGCTGAGCTCGAAGAGGAAGAAGGGATCAGCTGTGCCGTGGTCAACGGACGCTTTATCAAGCCCATGGACAGAGAGATGCTCGTCGACCTCGCCGCACGCTTCAGACGCTTCCTCACGCTCGAGGAAAACACGATCATCGGTGGATTCGGGAGCGGCGTCATGGAAGTCTTCTCCGAGGAGGGAATAGTGAGGCAGGTAAGAAGAGTGGGACTGCCGGACCGGTTCCTCGGCCATTCCCCCCAGAGGCTCCTAAGGCAAGAGGCAGGTCTCGACAAGGACGGGATAAAGAAGACCGTCAAATATTGGCTAGAGTCAGAGTAGACGTCCTCCTCGCCAGGAAGGGCCTTGCGGAATCAAGGGAAAAAGCAAAAATACTGGTAATGGCGGGAGCCGTCTACCTCGGCGGCGAGAGGGTCTCGCGGCCTGACAGGGTCCTCGACGAGGACGCCCCAATCGAGGTCAGGACGAACCCCCTCGCGTACGTGGGATACGGAGGGGTAAAGCTCGAGCGGGTCATCAGGGAATTCGGCATAGACCTGGGAGGCAAGATTGCCCTCGACATAGGCTCTTCCACGGGCGGCTTCGTTGATTGTCTTCTCCAGTCAGGGGCATCCAGGGTCTATGCGGTTGACGTGGGCACCCATCAGCTCCACGAGAAATTGAGGGCTGACAGGAGAGTCGTGGTACTCGAGCGCGTGAATGCCCGCCACCTCACCCCGGGAAAGATCGGCGAAAAGGCAGACATCGTCACTGTCGACGTCTCATTCATCTCCCTCAAGAAGATCATCCCAGCCACAATTCCGCTCCTCGCGGAGAAAGGCCTTCTCGTCACCCTCGTCAAGCCTCAATTCGAGGTGGGCAGATACGAGGTGGGAAAGGGCGGGATCGTGAAGGATGAGGCAAGGATAAGGGCCGTCCTCGAGGACATGGGACGCTTCGGGGAAGAGTACGGAATGAGGGTCGCGGGAGTCGTGGAAGCACCCCGGGAAAGGGAAAGGAAGAACAGGGAGTACTTCATCGTATGGGAACGATAAGCCTGCCGCCCCCCGTCCAGTTTTTTGCGAGCATTATCTTCAACGATTCGAGTATACTCTCTGAGGTGGAGGAGGAGCTGGCCGGACTCATCGGCCCCATCGAGGAGAAGACGGACGTCATGCCCTTTCTTGAATCGAACTACTATGCCCCCGAGATGGGGACAGGCCTCAACCGCTATTTCGTGCGCTTCTCACCCCTCCTTCAGCGGGAGAGGCTGGCGGACATAAAGGCGGCGACGAACGACATCGAGCAGGCCCACGCCGTAGAGGGCAGGCGGTCCGTGAACATCGATCCCGGCTATGTCGCGCTCGAGCACATGGTGCTCGGGACCACAAAGGGATTTGCGCACAGGATATATCAGGGGCGGGGGATATTCGCGGACCTCACCCTTCTCTATGGTAATGGAACCTATTACGGCTTGCCGTGGACCTACCCGGACTACGCAGGCAGAGCATTGATCGGTCTTTTGAACGGATGGAGAGAAAAGTACAAGAGGATGCTGCGATGCCAAAAAGCATGACCGGCTTTTCAAAAGTGGAGACGGAGAACGGAGAGGGCAAGTGCTACGGGGAGGCGAGGTCTCTCAACAGCCGTTATCTGGAAATCTCCCTGAAGCTGCCCCGAAATGCGTCGGGTCACGAATCGAGGCTGCGGGAAATGGCAAAACGGGTCATAAAGAGGGGCCGCCTCGACGTGACCATCAAGTGGGACAAGGGCGATGAATATGCTGTTGTGCCCAAAGCAAACGAAGAAGCGGTGCGGTGGTACGTCGATCTGGCCGAGCATTTGAAAAAGTCATACGGGCTCAAAGGGTATCTCACGATAAACGACGTGATGACTTTCAAGGACATACTCGTCTACGAAGAGAAAGTCCTCCCCGAAGAGATGCTCTTCTCGTGTTTCGAGGCCCTCTTATCGAAGCTGAACGAAGAGAGGGAGAGGGAGGGCCATCTCATAAGACAGGACCTTGAGCAGAGGTTGGGTCAGATACGGGGAAACGTAGAACAGATCGAGAAGCGGTGGCCCGAGGCTATCCGGAATCACGAGGATGCACTCCGTCAGAAGATCCTTGACATGACCCACCTCGTCGCGGATGAGACGAGGGTGCTGCAGGAGATGGGCTTCTACATGGAAAGGCTCGACATAGCAGAGGAGATCTCCCGGCTCAAGGGCCATGTCGAGCATTTCGGCGACACCTTGCGGTCCCCTGAGGAGATCGGCCGGAAGCTCGATTTCATCGTCCAAGAGATGGTGAGGGAGACAAACACGATAGCGAGCAAGTCGAACGACCTCTTCATCAGCGAAAGGGCGATCCAGATCAAGGTGGAGATCGAGAAGATGAGGGAGCAGGTACAGAATGTCGAGTAAGACGGGCCGCCTCTTTGTGGTGTCGGGTCCGTCGGGAGCGGGAAAGAGCACCCTCATCGAACGCTTCCTCGGTGAAGACGGTCAGAGCCGCTTCTCCGTCTCGTACACCACCCGGCAGAAGCGTCCGCACGAGGTCGACGGGCGGGAATATCACTTCGTAGACACGGAGACATTTCACCGGATGATCGACGAAGGGCGGCTCCTCGAGTGGGAGCGTGTGCACGGCTACTATTATGGAACCCCCGCGGCTGAGGTCTCCGAACCCCTCTCGAAAGGGATCGACGTCTTCCTCGACGTCGACGTGAAGGGCGCCCTGACGGTAAGGCAAAAGTGCGCAGACGCCGTGCTCATCTTCGTCGATACGCCTTCCGTTGACGAGCTGATCAAGAGGCTCTCCCAGCGGGGCGAGAAGGAGATAGAGAAGCGCATTTCGCGCGTGAGAGAGGAGGTCTCGAAGAAGGACCTCTTTACTTACGTTGTCATTAATGATAATCTTAACAGAGCATACGGAGAGTTTAAGTCCATCGTTACCGGCGCAAGGAGGCAGCAAGATGGCTAGGATAACCGTGGAAGACTGCATGGATAAGGTAGAAAACCGCTTTGAACTAGTCCACCTCGCTGCGAAGAGATCGAAACAGCTCGTCAAAGGTGCGCGGCCCACGGTGAAATCAGGCAACAGGGAGGTAGTGACGTCGTTGAGGGAAATCGCGGCCGGGGAAGTCTATTTCGATAAGAAGCACGAGCTGGAAGAGAAAGAGATCCCTTACCAGCTGTCCAATTTCGCGCCCTAAAAGGGCTGACTACTTTCCGTTCTCCCGCAGAGGGGGTATCTCCACAGCGAAGGTCGTCCCGCACCCAACCTTGCTCGTCAGCCCGATCTCGCCCCCCATAGTCTCCACGAGGAGCTTGACGCAGTAGAGACCAAGGCCGAGGCCCCGTATCACGGCCCCGGTCGCGTTGCTCAACTGTATGAACCGGCCGTACACTTCGCCTTGTTCTTCCTCGGGGATGCCGGCGCCGTCATCGGAGACGACGATCGTCGCGCGGTCCTCGCCATTGATGGAAATCTTCACGAGATTGCAGCGATATTTCAGGGCATTGCTTACGAGGTTTTCCAGGATGAGGCCGACTTTCCTCCTGTCGTGAAGGAAAGGAGTCTTCGCGTACTTGCCGGAGATGCTTACCGTAACGCCGACCTTTTCCAGGGTTTTCCGGATCGCTTCGCTATCATTCGATGACTGGAGCTTCTCAGCAGCATCCGCATTGATCCATTCCAAAGCATTCGCGAGCGACTCCTTGACTATGCCTTCGAACAGAAAATGTTCCTTCCGGAAAAGGTGCTCTTCGGAGCGGGCCACATCGAGTATCTCCTCCAGAACAAGCTGCGCCCTCTTCGTGTTCCTTGCTATGCGGCGAAGACAGTGCTCCTGCGACTCCGTGAGCGATCCGTATCGGTCGGCCTTGCACAGCAGACTGTTCGCCGTGGTAGCGACGACGGACAGAGGCCCTCTCAGGTCATGCACCAGGAGGTCGTAAAGATAGCCCTTTTGATCCAATTTGCAATCTCCTTCCTGCAAAAAGCGTTTCGCGGCCCAGGTCGCCCGTGCCGCGTCCGTTGCGCGTTGATCCTTTTGGGCCAGGGCTCGCCTCCGTAGCGCGAGCGCATCACGAACGCGAGAGAGCTTCACCACTAGTTTGAGGAGGAGCCGGACTCACCAGCACCACGCACAATATAGACAAGATAGCCATCCACGTCAAGAGCTATTGGGGCATGGCCTTCCTCATCAGCCTTTCGCGCCTATCAGGCCCCTCTCCTCGTAGTCTGCCTGCCCGGAGGATGCCCGAAAACCGATTGAAAAGGTGCTGCCGCAAGATGCAGCGCACCCTTCGGCTACCTGTCCGTACGCACACGAGGCTACCTCGCCCGGGCACCGGTCGCTGCCGAGGGGCCCGTGGGGGCATGGCTTGCTTGACATGGCGACCTCAAAGCCAAACCTCTTTGAGTAGACCTTCACCTTCAGTAATTCGAGGCCTTTGCCGCCTGCCCCGAACTCATACGGCCGCCTGGAAGAATAGAGGTCTGTCTCCGTCGCATGAAAGAGACCGTCGAAGACAAAGGGCTGATCCTCCTCGGCAATGCCGACGCCCGTATCAATGACATGGATCCACGCCTTTTCGGCTCGTTCCTCCAGCCGGACGCAGACGCGCCCCCCATCGGGCGTGGCCTCTATCGCGTTCTTGAGAAGGGCCTCAAGGACCTCCCTGAGAATCCCCGGGTTCATGGAGATGGAAAGGGGCCTCTCTCCCCCCTCTATGAAGATGGGTACATCCCTTTTCCTGGCGTAATGGCGCACCCTCTCGACAACCGAGTCGATGAAGGGCGGGAGGTCGATGACCCTGAACCTGCCGCGGCTGCCGGACATGTGGCGGCTTACCCACTGCCTGATCTCCCGCATGTGGGCGCGCATCTCCTCCGGCACTTCAGCCAGGCCCTCCATTCTCTGCCCCAGCCGGTCCATCTCGTCGATGAGACCGCTCGCTTCCAGATCGTGGGAGGCCCTGAGGATCTCGCCTGCCTCGTCCGATATCTCGAATAGCCTGTACACATTCCTTTCGAGCATATCGAGGAACTTCCTTGTGCTCTCCTCTTCGGGAGTTCCCTCCAGTCTCTGCCGGAGTATCCTCACGTTCGCCTGAGCAAGGGCGAGAGGCGTCCTCAACTCATGCGAAATGTGGTCCACCGCCTTGGATTTCGCCCTGTTGAGCCGCTCCAATTCGTTACGCGACTCGATGAGGGCCTCTTCAGCCGCTTTTCGCTCGGTGATGTCCCTTAAGTAGACAAAGGAGACTGGTTTCCCGCCGTAAGTCATGTTCGTTGCAGACACTTCGATGTGGATAATGGCGCCGGTCCTCGTTATGCCCTTGAATTCGTAGCAGAGCGGCGCAGGCTCCCCCTGCTGTCTCTGTTCTGAGATGCTCAGCACCCGCTCCCGGTCATCAGGGTGAACATTAAACGTAACGGGCAGGCCTATGATCTCTTCAGGGTGTGAGTATTCGAACATCTCCACGAATCGGGTATTCACATACACGTGTTTGCTGGCCTGGATAATGGCGATGCCGTCATTGGAGTGCTCCACGGCCGTCCTGTACCGCTCCTCGCTCTCCCGCACGGCCTCTTCGGCCTCTTTTCTCTTGGTGATGTCCTGCATCGTTCCCTCGTGGTAGAGGGGTTTGCCCGCACTGTCCCGAACGAGCCTAACGCTGACGGAGATCCAGCCCGCGCTCCCGTCCGCGCGAAGCATGCGGACCTCGAAGTTCTCCACATGGCCTACGGTGCCGAGGAGACGCAGCAGCTCCCGCCGCCTCTCCGGGTTGACGTACATGCGGGTTATGTCAGGCACGGAGGTCATCAATTGCTCCGGCGAATCATACCCGTGGATGCGGGCAAGGGCAGGGTTGGCGCTGAGGAAACGGCCGTCGACGGTTTGCTGGAAAATGCCCTCGGTCGCGTTCTCGAAGATCTTCCTGTACTTCTCCTCAGCCTGCCTGATGGCTGCTTCCATGAGCCTTCGTTCGGTCACATCCTGGGCATACAGGGCAATCCCCGTTACTGCCCTTTCTGCGTCGAAGACAGGGTGGAGCCTCAGTTCGAAGTGCCTTCCCTGTCGAACGGTCTCGGACCGCATGGGCCTGCCGGAGCGCCATACCTCATCCACCACGGCCTTGTCCACGAGGCCCTGCTCGCCGGAGACACCGTCATAGACGGATTTACCCTTGAGGCGGGAAGACCCAGTCACGAGCATCCGTGCAGCCATCCTGTTTCCTTCGATAATGGTCCCTGATCCATCTATGAGCAGAATGGGATCCTCGGTCGCATTCAGGACCGCTTCGAGGATTGCAACCCGCTTATTTCTCGAACGAGACTCCGGCATGTTTTGTCAATTGGCCAGGGAGGAGTTTCTCATGGATATCCCTCCACCCCTCCTGGTCGTGCGTGGTATGGTACCGCGGACGACGTATGTTCCAGGAAAGGAACACCCCTGGTGGGGCCCTTCGAAGCTCGGGGCATTTCCCAGGGGCTTTATCCTGCTTACCTTCTTTCTCGATCCCGTATCCCGACCAGTTGAGGCTACTTCTCTTCGGAGATCTTCTTTTCGAATTCGTCCCAGAACGCAGAATCGGGCTTCCGCCAGTAGGGACCCCACCCTTTGGCAAAAACGCCCTCGACCTCCTTGAGGAGCCGCCTCCACGCAGCGCCGTACTCATAGGTCAAGACGTCCTCGAGGAACGGGACCAAAGCCCCGAGCCTCTCCTTGGGGAGGTATGCCCGGGCGCCCAATTCAATCGATTTCTTAAGGGCTTCAGGGGAGAAGGCGTGGGCGGTAAGCATGACGGTGGGGATTGGATAGGGACGCGTGGTTGCCCGCTGGAGGAGGTCAAAGCCTCGGACGCCCATGATATCCAGGATGACGAGATCGTAGGTCCACGACGCGAGGAGCTCGGATGCTTCTTCATAGGAAGTAGCCGTCTCCACTATGCTTTTCGGGGCAGCGGAGGCAATCTCTTCCTTGAGCACCTCCAGCACATCGGGTTCATCGTCTACAGCGAGAATTCTCTTATCGTTCAAAACTGATTCTGACATGTACTCCTCCTTTGCAGTCGAGAGACAGAATTGGACCGCTCAACGATTCAAGAAGCATGGAAGACCGGAATGCTGCCTGCACGATTATTCACCCTTCGGAGCGCAAAAGTCAATAGAAAAGGCTGCTCCTCCCTCCAGCTGCCCACGGGTTATGAGGGCATAGGCCCCTCTTCTCCTCAATCGCATAAGATAATCCTTCTCTTCCCCCATGGCAAGAACGACGCCCGAAATCTCCGTGGGAGTGCCTAAGGGAGGCCTGCCAGGATAAAAGGCCCCCCTTATCATATGCCTTTAGTCTGCCGATAACTCTTGAGAGGTGCCAATCTCTTGAGGAGAAGCATATGACTCAGAAACGGTCCGACGCGAGTCTGATAGCGGTGGCCGCAAGAAAAGCGGCCGAAGAAAAGGGAGGGCCCTACCGCCAATCCATCCTGAACCACCTCACCTTCGGCCTCTCCAAAGACATGTATTCCGCCACATCGAGGGACAAGTTCAACGCCATCGTCCTCTCGGTGAGGGCAGCCATGATCAGGAACTGGATCAGCACGCAGCAGCAGTACTATCTGGCGGACGCCAAGCGCGTCTATTACCTCTCCCTGGAATTCCTCCTCGGCAGGCTCCTCCATTCGTATCTGATCAACCTGGGCCTTTCCGAGGAATACCGCGAGGCGGTCGA
>CAYZAF010000340.1:0-5758 GCA_964476435.1 uncultured Syntrophaceae bacterium | reverse complement strand
TAATCATACCAGCCTTTTCCGACCTTCTTTCCCAGGCGGCCTGCTCTTACCAGTTCCTTGAGGGACTGAGGCGGGCGCCAGCTCGGGCCGAACTCCCGGTGAAAGTTTTCCCACCCCGCCATGAGGACATCCAATCCGATGATGTCGGCAAGCTCAAAAGGCCCGACAGGGAGATAGGAATTCTTCATGGCGAGGTCGATATCTTCCTTTGATGCGAGCCCCTCTTCGTAAGCCCTGAACGCCTCGTAGAGCACGGGCGTGTAGATCCGGTTCGCGATGAACCCGGGAGAATCCTTCTTGACCTCCACAGCCAGCCTGCCCATTCGCTTCGCCACGGTCTTCGCATACCCCACGGTCTCGTCGCTCGTGTAGTAGCCCCGGACCACCTCCACGAGCTTTGTTGGAGGGATGAGGAAATGCATGCCCGCAAACCTGTCCGGCCTCTTGGTGGCGGCAGCGAGAACAGTGATCGAGAACGAAGAGGTGTTTGTCACGATAACCGCCTCTTTCTTGACCATCTCGTCGAGCTGACCGAGGAGCGGGGTCTTGATGTCGAGCGACTCCGCGACGGACTCGATCACAAAATCGAGGGTATCGAACCTCTCGTACGTGCTGGTTCCCCGAAGCCTTCCCAGAAGGCCTGCACTCGCGTCACTGCTGATAATCCCTTTTTCAACGAGCCGGTGCGCCTGGTCTTCTATAGTTTTGAGGGCCTTCTCCAGGTTGGCCGGCGTTCTGTTCTGCAATACTACCTCATATCCGCCCTGAGCTGCTTGAAGGGCAATGCCATTGCCCATCTTGCCCGCCCCGACAACGCCGACAGCCTTGATCTCCATATCTCAAGACCCTCCCTGATCTTCCAATTTCCTGATTCGCTGCTCAGCCCTTCCTTCGGGCCTCATACCAAAGCCTTCTGGCCGCCCCCTCTATCCGGCGCTTGGGTGCGGCTCTTCCCGATGAAAGCGAGCGCATGCCTCGCAGCGATCCTTCCTGAATTGGTTGCAAAGGCGGATGATGCGCCCGTCGCGTCCTGAATGGGGTAGCTGTCTCCCCACATCCCGCCCGCATCCATCCCGCCGGCATAGAGGCCGGGGATCGTCCTGTCCCTCTTGTCCATTACCTCCATCCTGTGATTGACCTTGATTCCCCCAAGGGTCACGAGGAGAATGGTCCGCGCCTTGACAGCGTAGTATTTCGGTCCCTTGAGGGGCCGAAGGTATTTCGCGTTTTTCGCAAATACCTCATCGTGGCCCCTGTCGCAGAATCGGTTGTATTCGTCCACAGTGGCCCTCAGCACTCCCGGCTCCACTCCCATCTTCTTGGCCAGTTCCTCTACGGAGTCTGATGAGAATGCCTCGGTAGTGCCCTTTTCAAGGGCACTTGTCAGTTCGCTGTCGAAGCCTGTTGGCTTTGTGCCAGGAGCATTCTTCCAGCCAACGTTCCGATGGATGCCATGCTCTATGTAGTATTCTTTGATGGCGTCATCGAAGAGGCAGTATGTGTAGCCTTCCTTGTACCTCCCGTTTACGTTGCCTACCGACGTATCGTGGAAGGCAATGCCTTCGTCGCAGAAGCGTTCCCCCCTTGGATCGACCCAGAGGTCTGGCTGAAGGGCGACCATCTGCACCGGACCGTAGGTGCGGAACTCGGGCCCCATGGGACCGAAGCGGTATGCCTCGAGGACTCCCATCCCTTCTTCTGCTGCCCCCACTTCCCATGCCATACGGATGCCGTCACCCATCTTGTCCACATTACCCACGGGAATCATGTTGGCATCGATATCGAACCCAGAGTACTTCTTGACCCATGCCCTGTTGTTCGCATACCCGCCGCTCGCGATGATGACTGCGGGTGCGGCAACCGCTGTTTCGTCGCCATCCGCGTCCACAATGGCGCCGGTGATCAGGTCGCCTTGCCTCGTGATCCTCGTAACGGGTGTCCCAAGCCTGATATCCGCCCCCAATTCTTTCGCCTTCGCAGCGAGAGCCTTTACCACCGCTGCCCCTCTCCCCTTGACAATGTGATAGGTCCGGGGCCCGTCTGGCATGTTCGTCGCGACATCGGTGAACTGGACGCCAGCCTCCTGGAGCCACGCAATCGTCGAGGCAGACTCATCCACAAAAACCCTCACCAGGCGGGCATTGGCCCGCCAGTGGCTGTATTCCATCATTCTCTTGAACGCCTCGTCGCGGCTGTAGGTGATGTACCTCTCCCGCTGCATGGCGCTTTCGACGGCAAAGGTGCCCTCGAAGAAGTTGGAAGTGCCGCCCAAGGAGCGCTGCTTTTCGAAGACGATCACCTTTGCACCGCCTTCTGCTGCGGTCGCCGCTGCAGCGAGACCGCAGCAGCCGGCACCGATGATGATGATATCGGTTTTCTCGAACATTGTATGCACCTTGTTTTCGTTCCCTGGTCCCTCGGGCCCGAGAAGAACTCTTAAGTCAAAGCCTTCTGGCCTCCGTCTACTATCACATATTGACCCGTTATGTAGTCGGAGGCTGCAGAGGCAAGAAAAACCGTCAATCCTTTGAGATCCTCGTTCCCGCCGTACCGGCCGAGAGGGATCCGCGGGATCAACCTGTCCGCCAGGTCCCTCAGGAGCTGGTCATTGAGACCCGTGGGGAACCAGCCCGGGCAGATGGCGTTAACGGTGATGCCGTAGCGGGCCCACTTCACGGCGAGGTCCTTTGTCATGGTCAGCAGCGCACCCTTGCTCGTCGTATAGGCAATGGAGTTGACGTTTTCAGGAAAGTCGCCTCCGAAGGCGCCTATGGAGCACATGTTTATGATCTTCCCCCTGCCCTGCTCCTTCATCACCCTGGCTGCCATGACCGACAACTGGAAGGTCCCGTTAACGTTGAGGTTCATGACCCGCTGCCACTTGTCCATGGGAAACCCAAGGGCATCCGCAACCCAGGCGATCCCCGCGTTATTGATGAGGATGTCAAGCCTGCCCAGCTCTCGCACCGTGGTATCCACGAGGCGTTGGCAATCCTCTGCTTTGCTCACGTCGCATGCGACGGGGATCGCCCTGACCCCCGCCGCTTCCTTTAGCCTTTCGCTGAGGATCATGCACCGCTCGACCTTCCGGGCGGCCACGACCACGTCCGAGCCGGCTTCTGCGAGGGCCGTCGCCATCTGTGCCCCGAGGCCCACTGATCCCCCGGTGACGATCGCTGCCTTCCCCTTCAATGAGAACATGTTCATCACGTGCATCGCTTCCCCCTATCCGGCGCTTGGGTGCAGGCCAAGCAACCGATGCGTACTTACAGCTTGGGAGGGAACTTCGGCAGATCCGCAAAGAGCGGGTGCTCCCTCTTGTCCTTGATCTGGGCAGCCCGCATTGCCGCTGCCTTATACCGCTCGAAATCCGCAAGCAGCAGGATGGAGAGCTTCTGGGCCTCCAGCGATCCTTCTGCATGAATCGTCAGCACGTCCTCGTAAGAGGAGCCGATATCTTTCACGAGCTTGATCATCTTGAGCCGGTCCTCGGTGGAGACCTTCGCGCTCCCCGCCAGGTACTTCTCGATGAGGGGTCGTGTCTCAGGGTTGAAAAAGTCCTTCGCCGAAGGAGCAGTGGCCACGATGCCGCCGGCAATGTCCTGGAGGTACTTCGTGGCCGTGTGCCAGTTATCGGCAAACTGGTATTTGCAGATATTCGCGATCATCGGGTTCGGATAGACGAGGTCCGAATCCTCTTCCTTGATGCACTGCTCCACCGCTGCTTTGCCGAGGATTTCGATCATTTCAGTGTACATGGCGAGCCATGTGAGCTTCTCTCGGACATGGGCCTTCTTCTCGATCCCGTTGTACTCCGCCATGAGGACTGCCGCGCCCGTGACGAGCTCCAGCTCCACAGCCTTGTAAGTCTCTGCCGACAGGCGATGGAAATTGGCGAACATGACTGCCGTGTCCCCTGCGAATTCCCACTCTCCCTTGAGGAAAATGCGGTCATTGGGCACAAAGACGTTCTCGAACGTGATCAGGGCGTCGTTGATGAAGACGCTGCCGGTGATCGGATGATCGAAGAGGCTGAAGCCGGGCGACACTTCCGGCTCGGTAGAGATCATCGTGATGCCCTTCGCGTTCACGGGAAGGGCAAAGGAGACGGCATACGCCTTGTCATCCTCCTTCATCGCGTGGCACGGTGCGACAAGCACCTCGTTACAGGCAGCCACCTGGCTGATGTGGGCCTTTGCGCCTGAGACGACGATGCCGTCCGGCCTCTCCTCTACGATGCGCACGTAGAAGTCTTTGTGCTGCACCTGCTGGGAAGGGCGCAGACCCCTGTCACCCTTGACGTCGGTTAAGCCCATGGCAAAGGCGAGGTCATTCTTCTGGAGGTACTTCCGGTAGGCTTCGACGTTCTCTGTGTAATGGGTGCCGTACTTCCTGTCGACCCTGCGGGAAACTACGGTGACGGCATTGAGTCCGTCCTTTGCCACGAACTTGGCCCCCGAAGGCTTCCCGAAGGTTGCGCGGGCCCACAGCTTCACGACTTCCCTCAGCCTCAGGAGATCCGCTCTCGTCCTCTGGGGCTGCAGCGCAAAGGCGACCCTTTCGCCGTCCGCGTCAAGGTCGGTGAGCAAGTCCTGGTACCTGGGATCGTTGCTCATAATGTAATCCATGGCCACCCAGTTGTTGGTGATCTTCAGGATGGGGTGCTTCGTCACATCGGGTACCCTTTCTCCGTCGCAGTAAACAACCCTGCCGTCTTTCAAGCTGTCCAGATATTGCTGGGGTGTTTTCAAAGCCATAAGAGCCTCCTTTTATGTGTCCCGGTTCGCCGTGACAAGTGGTTTCCGATGACATGAACTTTCACAAATTCTTTATAGCTTTATACATTTTAAGAATCCTGGCCGAACGGTCGTTCATATACTTGGCGGGATCTACGCCGGTATAGTCGTATGCGCCTTTTCCGGATTTCAGTCCCAACTCGCCTTTCTTGATCATATCGGGTGCCATCCTATAACCGCCCTCTGTGTCGTTGCATAATGATCTGAAAAGATCGAGCGCCACCGTCTGAACGAGATCCCAGCCCACAATGTCGTAAAGCGCCATAGGGCCCTCAAAAGCATACCTGACACCATTGGTCTCCCTGATAGCCACGTCTATGTCCTGGGGTGTCGTCCATCCCTCGCTCACCATGAACGATGCCTCTCTCATCAGCGCATTGGCGAGACGGTTCACGATGAAGCCGGGAATGTACTGTTTGATAACTGCCGGGTTCTTACCCAGCTTTATGTACAACGCTCTTGCTTTTTCGACCACACTCTCCGAAGTGTCAGGGCCCATCACGATTTCAACGAGTCCCATGATAAGCGGTGGATTGAACCAGTGGGTAATCAGAAAGCGTTCAGGGTGTGAAATCTTCGCTATCTCAAAGACATTGGACGCTGACGTATTGCTGCACAAGATGCAGTCCGGTCTGCAGTATTTGTCAAGCTTCGCAAACAGGCTTCTCTTCGCATCCGCGTTTTCAAAAATACTTTCCAATACCAGGTCGACCTTCGACGCAACCTTTTCAAGATCGCTCTCTTTAGCATAGGTGATGAGTTTTTGAGCTCTTTCAGCGTCCTTCCGGGGGGCCAGTTTCTCCTTCACAAGGAATTCAGCGTTCTGTTCGATCGACTTTTTCGCACGGGTGAGAAACTCGTCATTCCGGTCAACCACTATCGTTTCGAAACCGTTTAGCGCGTATACGAGAGCGATACCGGATCCCATTGTACCGCCCCCGACGACCATGAGCTTCCACTCT
>CAYZAF010000339.1:0-3779 GCA_964476435.1 uncultured Syntrophaceae bacterium | reverse complement strand
GTCGCTCTCATGGTTGGCGCGGCGGTAGCGTCTTGGCTTCTTTGCCCCAGGATAATACATGCACTCTTCTGTACCGCCGGATGCAGCAGCGCGCTACCCCCGTAACACTTAGCTGCTCTCAACACGTCTCATTGGACGGGGGTGCCCCGGTTAAGGCAGGTGGATCTTGTTCCATGCTGGCTGCTGCATCCGGCGGTACAGAGGAGTGCATGTATTATCCTGGGGCAAAGAAGCCAAGACGCTACCGCCTGAGCCAACCATGAGACCGACCTATCAGGTATGACGTGACACTAGTGTAGCGTCACACGTGACATGTTGCTCTAGCACTACGCTTTAAGGGCGCATTACCCGTTACCTCCTCGTGCTAGGCCGAGCCGCTAGAATTGCATATCGCTCCTTGTTCCGGCGAGAGCGTTCCGGCAAGAGGAATGCGGGGCGCCGGTGGGCAATGGGCATTCCCCTTCCGCGGGTCGCATTGCACGAGTCGCCGACGGGTAACACGCCCTTATCCGACGTTGTGTGGTGCAAAAGATTAAGAAAAAGTGACCGGAATTCCACCGTTGGTATGTGGTTTTGCCGTCCGCGGAAGGAATAGCCTGCGCAAGCGGACGGAGGTGTTATCTTCGAGCCAGTGCCGTCTTTCAGGCGGACAAGTCTTTCGCTCGTGCGACGATGGTCGCTTGACACAACACTAGGTATCTGCCGGCCACATCCATAAGACAGCCACATCCCTCAGAAGATGTCTGGCGTTATCGGCATGAAACGGAAATGAATTCTGAGAAGGGATCTGTTCCCCCAGGCTGGTTCTGCGTGGGGGGAGGACCTACGAAAAAAACTTGACATTGGTTAAACAATTGTTTAAAACTATCAATTGAAACATATGTTTGAGTCAAGGCTAAACGAGGACGGATTCGATCACCCCACAGAGACGCAGCGCAGAATAATCGAGGCTGCAGGGGAGATTTTCGCGGATTCCGGGTATTACCATACCACTGTGCGGGCCATCTGCGTCAGGGCGCGCGTCAACGTGGCAGCGATCAATTACCACTTCGGCGGCAAGAAAAACCTTTACCTCGCCGTGCTCGCGTATTGGCGGGCCAGGGCATATGAGAAATACCCCTTCGATCCCACGGACTATTCGACCGGCACGCCCGAGGAAAGGCTGCTGCTTTTCGTGCGGACCCTCCTCCTGCGCGTGCTGGACGAAGGGGAAGGGTCACGCTTTGCCAAGCTGATGGCGCAGGAATTCATGCGGCCGACGAGCGGCTTCGACGTAATCGTTGAGGAGACGGTGCGGCCGTTGTTCACCTTTCTTTCCACGACCGTCAGGCAGTTCTTCCCGACGCCGCCCCCCGACGACGTCGTGAACCTCTGCTGTCTGAGCACCGCTGGCCAGGTTTTGCAGCTTTATATGGGCAGACACATGATGCGCAGACTCCTCGACCGGGAGAGCCTCAACAGGCAGGAGATCGAGAAGGTCGCCGAACACATCACCCGCTTTTCACTCTACGCAATCCGCGCCATAGCGGCGAAAAGCGAAGGAGAACGTCCATGAGTTGCCGCTTGATGGTCCTTCTGTTCGTTTTTTGCGTCGGTCTTGCGGTCTGTGCGTCCGCCTCAATGGCAGAGGATTCGCCCCTCGACCTTCAATCGATCATTGAGTACGGCGTGAAGCACAACCCGAATCTCCGCATCGCGCAAAAGAGCATCGAAACGGAAAAGCTGGGGATCGATGCAGCGCGGTCCGATATGCTGCCAAAGGTAAATTTAGGCTCCGGCGCCACCCGTTTCCGGTACCCCACGCCGCTCACTCCCATCGTGATCGAGCTTCCCCTCACGCCCAACCTCGACCTGCCGGATTTCGAGAGAACGATCTACAACGCCTCCGCGTCTTTCACGCTCCCTCTCTACCGAGGGGGAAGGATCGCCAGAAACCTCCGCATCGCACGGACGAGAAAGGCCCTTGCCGAAGAGAATTATGCCGCAAGCGTTCAGGACCTCATCTACAACCTCACGAGCACATACCACAAGATCCTCCAGCTGCAGAAGCTCCTCGAGTCGATGCGGGCCCAGGTGACCCAATTGGAAAGCCACAAGCGGGATGTGGAAGCGCTTCTCCGGGCCGGGTCAGCCCCCCGCCTCGACCTGCTCAAGACGGATGTGGAGCTCGCCCACGCCAGGGACAGTGTGATCGCGGTGGAGAACAACGTGCAGGCCGCCTTCTCCCTCCTCCGCGAGTTCATGGGTATGGATGACGCGAGCCCCCCTTTCTCCATAACCGGTCAGCCCTTGTCCCGGCCAGCCTACCCGACCTATGAGGAGGCCTTCGATACGGCCCTTGCCCACAGGCCGGACTATCGCGCCATCGCGGAAAAGAAGAAGATTGCGGAGGACCGGATAAAGGTGGCGAAGGGGAAATGGCTTCCCGATATCTCCGGTTCCGGCCAGTACATCAAGAGGGCCGGAGATTCGACCCAATTCAAGGAGGACTACTACTTTGGGGTGAACCTCTCGATTCCCCTATTCGACGGGGGCCTCATCCGCTCGGAGGTAGAAGCGGACAAGACCGAGCTGGAAAAGGTGAAGGAAGAGGAGAGGGCCATGAGGCTCTCCATATCCCGGGAGCTGAAAGATGCCCGCATCTCCATCGACAATGCGTCCGACAGGATGTCGGTCGCGGAGGCAGCTATCGAAAGCGCGAGAGAGGCGCTCCGGGTAGAACGCCTCAAGTATGCCGCGGGGGCAGGGACGACCACGGACGTCATCGACGCTCAAACGGCCCTCGTCAGGGCGGAGACGGACTCTTTTCAGGCTGCCTATGACAGGGAGATAGGTCTCGCCTCATTGAGGAAAGGCATGGGCATCTTGGCCGTCGAGGAGGGAGGTCGCTAAATGAAGAGGCGGAAGGTAGGCATAGTCGTCATAGTGCTCGTGGCCATTGCGGCGTTCCTGGTGTGGCGGGCATATTTCCAGAAGAAAGGCGAGGAAGGGGTTCTCCTCCTTTCCGGCAATCTGGAGGTGACGGAGGCGAACGTGGGGTTCAAGATTTCCGGTCGGGTGACGGAGCTGGCGGTCGATGAAGGGGACCACGTCCAGAAAGGACAGGTCTTGGCTCGTCTCGACGACGCCGAGCTTGCGAGCAAGGTGGCAGAGGGCAGGGCTGCCCTAAAGGAATCTCTCAGCCGCCTGGCGGAGCTGAGGTCGGGGTCGAGACCCCAGGAGATAGAACAGGCAAAGGCCAACGTCAGGTCCCAGGAAGCGGAGACAATCCGTCTCAAGAAGGATTACGAGCGGGCGGAGTGGCTTTACAAGAACGGGGCCATTTCAACTGCCCAATTCGACGCTGCCAAGAGCGCCTTTGAGACGAGGGCGGCCGTGGAGGCGAGCAGCAGGGAAACGCTGAGCCTCGTGAGGGAAGGGCCGAGAAAGGAGGACATCGATGCGGCCGAGCACCGCGTCGAAGAGGCAAGGGCCTCCTTAAGGACCTCTGAAGACAAGCTGGAGGACGCGGTCATCGCAGCCCAGACTCCGGGCGTCATCCTGCGCAAGGACGTAGAGGTCGGGGAGGTTGTGGCGGCCGGCACCCCAGTTTTCACCATAGGGGACCTTTCGAGCCCCTGGATAAAAGTTTACGTGCCGGAGCCGCAAATGACCCTGGTCAAGCTGGGCCAAAAGGCGCTCGTGACTACCGACACATACGAGGGCGCCACCTACCGCTACCGGGGTAAGACGTACCGAGGATGGGTCAGCTACATCTCCAATGAAGCGGAATTCACCCC
>CAYZAF010000338.1:0-3180 GCA_964476435.1 uncultured Syntrophaceae bacterium | reverse complement strand
GCTGAAGGCGACGAAGCCCTCAAGGCTGGGATCGATGCCTATATTTACGCCTATCCCTTGGTCTTCATGGATGTTACGAGACTCTACGTAGAAAAGGCGACAGGCGCTCAAGACAACGCGTTCTTCCAAGGCGGTGTTTTTGCGGATGCAGGCTCGACGGCTGCGGAGGATAACCTTCTTGTCTCTTCTGCCTGGCTCGACCTCTCAAAAGAGCCCGTGATCCTGCACATGCCCGATTTCGGAGCCCGCTACCGCCGCGCGCAATTGACGGACGGCTGGGCCAATATGCAGGCTATCCTGAGAACGGGCAACGGAGCCAGGGACTTTGCCCTCGTGGGCCCCTTTTGGACGGGCGGAATCCCGCCCGGACTGATCGTGATCAACTCCCCCACTAATATGGCTTTGATCGAGGTGCGTCTCCTTTCGACAGGCGCAGCCGAGGACATTGCAGCAGTCTGCGCATTGCAGGGCCAGATGAGCCTCACGCCGCTCAGCCTATACAATAGACCCAACGACGCGGAGCCTGTTGAGGTCTCTTTTTCCGCGACGCCTATGAAGCCGCCAACAGAGCAGATAGCGGACATGGATGCGAGAGCCTTCTTCACGTACTTCACCGACCTCCTCGCATCCAACCCTCCGGCCGCGGCCGACAGCGCCATGATGGAGAAGCTCGCCAGCCTGGGGATCGTTCCGGCTCCTGCCTTTGAATTCGATAAGCTCGACCCAGCGACGAGGGACGAACTTTCCCGGTCGATGGGGCCCGCCCAAATCAGGGTGCAGTCGCCCTCGCTGCCCCGCGCGGTCAGCGACGCAAGAATGGACCCTGACCCCAGCGCGTATTACGCGTATAGGGCCCACAGGGCCATGACCGACCTCGCGATAGATGTCCCAGTCTCTCAAGAAGCAGAAACGCAGGCCCCTGGGTTTGAATCGAAAAGCCCTCTGTCTGTGGAGGACGGCATCCTCTTCAATCCGGAGGGGCACGGGACTAACGGAACAGGGTTCGATATCAGGGACGACATAGCACGGGGCCAAGCTTTCTTAAAGGACAAGACCGCGGGTTACTCGCTGGTTCTGGAGGAGCGGCGGGTAACGTTCCGTGACAGGAAAGGGAGGAGGAGAGAAAGGCTCATCACGAAGAGGATCACCAGGCCGAATTTCCTTCTGGCGGTGGAAGACCTTAAAGAAAGGACGATCAGGCCAGTGCTCATCACCGCGAGAGGATGCGTCACGAAGGGTTTCGCGGTGACCAGAACTCTCGATAACGGGGTCGCTTCGAGGTTCGAGGTGACCTATCCGGAGAACATGGCCATACTGGCCCTGCGGACCATGGTCCGTTCCGATGCACACGGTCTCGAAGAAGTCGTATATACGCCCTACAGCCCGGAAATCGACACGTGGCAGGTGCGCAAAGCCGGCCTGGACTACCTCATGGAGAGGATCAAGCTCGCCCGGAAAGAGCTCGATGTAAAGAAGGTGAGGCTGGACGGATTCGACGAGACGGGTGATGCCACGCCCCTGGAAGTCTCCCTCGTGCTCTCGATTATCGAGCACATAGACCCGGGCAGATTCGAGCGACGCAGAGGCCATGAGATAGCCCTGGTCCACGAGGTGCTCACGATCATCGGCGCCAACACAACGAGGGCCTACAGCTACAGCAGGTCGCCGGCCGGAGCCAGGGGTCTTTTTCAGATCGTCCCTGACACGTACAGGAGACTTCGGGAGAAATATCAGAGCGCCGGCCTGACCAAGGATTTTGTCTCAGGATGCAATGATCACACGAACGCAGCTATGGCTGCGCTGCTGCTTTTCAATTCTGACCTTGCGAGCCTGCCCAGAAAATGGTCGCGGGCTGCAGGAAAGGACGGCCGATCGATTGGCACGTATCTGGCCGCGGCATACAATTGCGGCCCCAAAAGGGTAGAGAGATCCGCCCGCCAATGCAGAAGCCAATGGACGTGCCGCCTGCCCGAGGAAACGAGAGTCTATCTTAAGAAATTTGAAGCTGTGTGGGGCCTGAGAAACGTCCTGGACAAATAGGAGAGGGTGGATCTATCTTCCGAGGGCTTTCCCGTATTGATGCCCTCCCCATGTCGTGTCATAATCTTGTGATGGTCAGAAACCAGCCATTGCCCGTTGGCGGGCTTTAGGGGAATGGAGCCCCTCCGACTCCTTGCCGCCGCTTCACCGATCCTCCTGATAGCGGCTCTCGTGATCTTCTTGAGTATGTCCACCCTTGGTCTGTCCCTGTGGGGCATCCTTCTCACCGCAGTCATTGCGTGTTTGGTTTTCCATACGTCGATCACGACAGTTCTCCTGGCCGCCCTTGACGGATGCATCACTACCGTTCCGCTCGTATTGATCGTCTTTTTCGGTATCATGCTCTCGATCGTGCTCATCAGAACCGGGGCGTTGTCCCGTATCGTGACCGGCCTCCTGGGCGGGTTCCGCCATCCCATGCATCAGGTAGGTGCCATCTGTTTCGGCATCGAGAACTTCGTTGCTGGCGCCGGTATCATTACCGAGCCGATCATTGCCCCCACCCTCAAGGCTGCGGGTCTCCCCGGGAAAAGCGCAGCGATCCTCGCAATTTGGGGCTACGCAGGGATCATGTCTTTCAGTCTGGCCGGGGTATTTGTGCTCGTTCTTTCCCTTGTCACCGGCCTCGACCTTAAGACGCTGGCAATTACCTCTGCGTTCCTTTCGTTGGTCCCCACGCTCATATGCGGCATCCTCCTGCACCTCTTTGTCGAGAAACGAGACTCCGCAAAAACCTTTGTCCCCTTCAATGCCTGTGCAGCCCTCGCCTGCGGCGCCTTGGTCCTCTTCTTCTCAGCGTATGTCTCCTCTTCAACGGCCGGCATGCTGGCGGGCATCGCAGTACTCGCAGGGATTCTCCTCGTGTCCCGAGCCACACCCAGCCTCAATGCCCTCGCATTCGCCGATGGGGTCCCATTCCTCATTCTCATAGTGGCTTTGATGGCCGCCAACCTGTATGCGCCTCTTCACACCCTGGTGGGCGAGAAGCTGGTCTTCTCCCTGTCGGTCCTTCCGATACACAAAGTCACGATTAGACCGCTCCTCGATGCTTACACCTATCTGGTCGTTGCGATCGCCGTATCCCTTTTCCTGTTCAAGATCGGACAGGTCGAGCTATACGATATCGTGAGATCCACCGTG
>CAYZAF010000337.1:0-1694 GCA_964476435.1 uncultured Syntrophaceae bacterium | reverse complement strand
CCGCCAGCCAGGTTTACGGAGCGAAACCCGGACTGGACGAGCATGCGGTGGCTCACGTACGATCTCAAGCCTGCAGCGCAGAACGGCACATAGCGCTTGCCCTTGTCGAGCTCAGCGAGCCTTGGCCGCAGCTCCGGCAGGGGTATGTGGAGAGCCCCCTGAATTGTCCCTTCCTCCTTAAGCTCCCTGGGGTTTCGAACATCGAGGAGCACGTCGTTGACGTCCAGCTCCGGCAAATCGCGCCAGACGATCTGCTCTACGTCCCCCCTCAGGATGTTCGCAGCAGCGAATCCCGCGATATTGACCGGGTCTTTCGCTGAAGAATAGGGAGGGGCATAGGCGAGCTCCAGCTCTTCCAGGTCGTAGACCGTCATGCCTGCCTTCATGGCCGTGGCCAGGACGTCGATCCTCTTGTCCACCCCTGCCATGCCAACGATCTGGGCGCCGAGGAGCCTGCCGTCGCCAGGTGAGAAGAGGAGCTTTATGGTCATGACGTGGGCCCCGGGATAGTAGGATGCGTGGGACGCAGGGTGGGTGTAGCCCACGAGATAGGGTATCCCGTGGCGGAGAAGGCGCTTCTCCGATGCGCCCGTGGCTGCGACGGAGAGATCGAAGACCTTTGCGATGGAGGTACCGAGGGTGCCCCTGAACACGGATGATCTTCCCATGGCGTTGTCTGCGGCGATCCGTCCCTGCTTGTTGGCCGGACCTGCGAGAGCCACTACGACAGGCGCTCCCGTGACGAGATCCTTGACCTCCGCAGCATCTCCAACAGCAAAGATATCAGGGTCCGAGGTCCTCATGGAAGCATCGACCCTGATGCCCCCGGTCTGCCCGATCTCAAGGCCCGCTTCCTTTGCGAGGCGGCTCTCCGGACGGACCCCTACGGTCACGAGAACGACATCGGCCTCCAGATCGCCGGCTGCATCGGTGGACACGACGATGGGACCCCCTTGTTTTTGGGTGAACCTCGTCGCAGTGCACCCGAGAAAACAGACAACTCCCTTCTCATCGAGGTGCGCCTGGACGATCGCGGCCATCTCGTAATCGAGCATGTTCATCACCTGATCGAGCATTTCCACGATGAAGACCTTGCACCCTTTCTTGACGAGGTTCTCCGCCATCTCGAGGCTGATGAAGCCCGCGCCCACGATGAGGGCGGTCTCTGGCCGGTGTGCCTTTACATAGCCGGCGATGGCGTCCGAATCGGGTATGTTTCTGAGGCTGAAGATATTGGCAAGATCGATGCCTGGCACGGCCGGCCTGATAGGTTCAGCCCCCGGCGCGAGAATGATCTTGTCGTAGCTCTCCCTGTATGCTTCACCCGTTCGGATGTTCCTCACCTCTACCTCTTTCTTCGATCTATCGATCTTGGTAACTTCCGAGAAGATCCGTATGTCGATGTTGTACCTTTCCGTGAAATCGCGCAAGGTGGTGACGAGGAGCTGCTCCCTTTTCCGGATCACCCCTCCTATGTAATAGGGTAGGCCGCAATTGGCGAATGAGATGTACTCCCCCCGCTCGAAGAGGACGATGCGTGCCTGCTCATTGAGCCTTCTTGCCCTGGCCGCTGCAGTCGCACCCCCTGCGACCCCCCCTATGATCAAGAGCTTCGTCTCCATGATGCCTCCTTAGCCGGTCTTTACGAGAGATTATGAGGCTATTTCTTTTAGAAAAGCAATATGCGCAAAAAG
>CAYZAF010000336.1:0-3316 GCA_964476435.1 uncultured Syntrophaceae bacterium | reverse complement strand
TGGTGATGAATAAGACCGGGCCGGGGACGAAGATGCTGCGAAACCCTGGTGGGAAAGCGGGGCGTATGGTATTCTCTCCTGAAAGGGACTCGGGCTTGTGACCGGTGGAGGGCGAGGACCATTCCCGCGTCGCCTCGAGCGGATGTTTCCGTTCCCTCCCCAGCCGGTAGGCAAGTGCGGCAGGATAACTCGCAGGCCTGGGCGGTCTCGCGCAGATATGTCGGGGGAGGCAGCAGCGGGGACAAGGAAGTCACAGGAAACGACTCGGATCGCGCCATCTTACGTGCAAAATGGATGGATTGTGCCACGATACGTGAAAAAGAATGACAAGGTTGATGAAATGGGTCCTCGAAAAGGCGCAGAAATAGGTCAACCGTATGACAACAATTGTGAAATCCTACAGCAAGGCTCTATCGGCTTCGGCAAGCCAAAGGACGAGACGCACCTTCTCGAGTGATAGGGGGGGCGAGATGCGCCGGCGGGCGCAATAAGAGGCCACAATGAGGGGGCACAATGGAAGAAAAGGAAGAGAAGATCGTCAGGACCGTCTGCCAGGGCTGTCACTCGGAGTGCGGAGTCCTTGTCCATGTCGCGAAAGGCGAGGTCGTCGGGATTACTGCCGATGAGGCCCATCCCTCAACGAGAGGGCACATATGCATCAAAGGGAGGCATTACGCTGATTTTCTCTACCATCCCGATCGTTTGAAATATCCCCTCAAACGGGCCGGAGGGAAAGGCGAGGGGAAATGGCAGCGGCTCTCGTGGGACGACGCGCTCGACGAGATCGCGCAGAAGCTCACCGAGACAAAAGAGACTTACGGGGCAAGGTCGATCGGCGCCCTCCAGGGCACCGGACCGAGGGAAGCGATGTTCTTTGTCCGCCTCCTCGCCGCCGCATTGGGAACGCCGAACGTCGTGAGCACCGACCTCCACATCTGTATGGCCCCCTCGGTGGTGGCAGAGACGGTGACAGCGGGCCACTCGATCCTCCTTGAAACAGGCCCGGACTACCTCTCCTCGAAGTGCATCTTCGTCTGCGGCGCCAATCCCCTCATCTCGCACCCCCCTCGGGGAAATGACATTCTTGAAGGAGTGAAGAAGAACGGAGCGAAGCTGATCGTCGTCGACCCCCGACGCACGACCATGGCCAAACAGGCCGATATATGGCTTCAGATCAGGCCCGGGACCGATCTCGCCCTGCTCCTAGGCCTGCTCAACACGATCATCGAAGAGGGGCTTTACGACAAGGATTTCGTCGATCGCTTTTGCTATGGTTTTGACAGGCTCAGAGAACGCGCGAAGGCGTACCCGCCCGAAAAAGTGGCGGGGATCACCTGGCTCTCCGCTGCCGATATCAAGGAAACAGCGCGGCTTTTGGCCACCACGACCCCGGCTGCCTTCCACCACCGGGTGGCGGTCGAGCAAAACATCAACTCGACGCAGACGAACCGGGCCGTCATGATTCTCGCAGCCATCACGGGTAACATCGGCGTCAAAGGCGGCAATCTTCTCCCCGAGCCTTTGCCCGGCTACATCGCCACGGGCGGCATCATGGGTCATCTCTGCGCCGTCTCCCGTGAGCTGGCAGAGCAACGCATTGGCGCTGACCAATATCCGCTCATCTCCGGGCCGGAGTCCCCCTTTACGTTCGTTCATGCCGCATTGGCCTGCGATGCCATGCTCCATGGCAAGCCTTATCCGCTCAGGGCGCTCGTGGTGGCAGGGGGCAACCCGGTTATGAACATGCAAAACACGAAGAGGGTCTGGGCTGCCTTCAAGAGTCTCGACCTGCTGGTCGCCGCCGATTTCTTCATGACCCCTACCGCCGAGCTTGCCGACTACGTGCTGCCCGCCGCTACCTGGCTCGAGAGCGACGAGTGCTGCGACGAGCGGTACATGAATTGCGTCTCTGCCAGACAGAAAGCGGTGGAGCCTCTCCACGAGGCCCGAAACGCCCTCCAGATCGGCATCGATCTGGTCAAGAGGATACCCTGGGCGGACCGGAAGTATATTCCCTGGGAGAGCACCAAGGAGTTCAACGACTTCAGGGTCCGGGGGATAGGTATGACCTTTGACGAGTTCAAAGAACTAGGGTATGTGCCAAAAGTACCATCGTACAGACAGTACGAGAAGAAAGGTTTCAACACGCCCACGGGCAAGGTCGAGCTTTATTCGACGGTCTTCGAGAAATACGGGTACGACCCCTTGCCCTCCTACATCGAGCCGCCTGAAAGCCCGGTCAGCACGCCGGAACTGCTGCGCGATTATCCCCAAATCCTTATCACTGGGGGGAGGACCTGGGAATACTACCACTCAGCCGGCCACCAGGTCGATGCACTGAGAAAGCGCATGCCCGACCCCCTGGTTGAGATGCATCCGGAGTCCGCTCGAAACATGGGTCTCAACGACGGAGATTGGGTCTGGGTCGAGACGCCGCAAGTCAAGGGAGAACGCGTCAGGCTCAGGCTGAAGATCACGGAGGACCTCCATCCGAGGGTGGTCCACGCCCAGCACAGCTGGTGGTTCCCCGAGAAGAACGAGCCAGGCCACGGGTGCTTCGAGTCGAATATCGCCGTGGTATTGACGGACGGCGAGCCGAGGGAGAGGATCTGCGGCTCCGTCCGTACCAGGGGGACCCTCTGCCGGGTCTATAAATAACTTATCCTCCCTTTTTCAGGCCCGAAAGACCCCTACCCGTCGAGGACCTGTCTCACGGTCTTCGCAATCTCTCTCTTGGTAAGGGGTTTCATGAGGAAGGCCTTCATGCCCGCGGCCCTCGCCGCGTCAGCATCCACGAGGTGGCTGAAGCCGGTGCTCATGATGATCGGCATGTCTGGCCTGAGCGAGAGGACCTCTCTCCCGAACTCGACGCCCGTCATCTCGGGCATGCTCACGTCGGTGCCGTATCTCACGTCTTTGGTCGGAATTGAGCTATGATTCCGGTCGAGAACCTGGTAAGATAACTCGTTCCCGTCGTGCATCGGGAGCGAATCATCCGCGAAACGCTTAAAAAAGGAGATACGGCCGCTTGAGTATTGTTGCCGCGCTGCTTAAGCGCTCCTTATTCGAAAGAGGCGATGCTCACCTCCATGCCATCTTCGGTCAATTGCGTCTTGAAGGCCTCGGTAAGCCGGGCCTCATCATCACCAGACTAGGGGAGGGGTCATGAAAAAGGTCACATTTCTTTCGCTAGTGGGTCTCTGTTTTCTTGTCTGTGCCGGGGGAGCCTTCGCTCAGCAGCCGATCATCATCGGCATTCCCACCTCGTTGAACCTCATTGAGGGCAAGGAGGGCAATCTCGCGGCCCGCCTCGCAA
>CAYZAF010000335.1:0-2422 GCA_964476435.1 uncultured Syntrophaceae bacterium | reverse complement strand
CAGCTTCTCGGAGAATATCCCCGCATATCCTTTGCTACCGTTTACAACACCCTGTCAAAACTGGCTGGTGCAGGAAAGGTCCAGGAGCTCGATATCGACCCGAACAAAAAAAGGTTCGATCCCCGTACGGCCCTTCATTATCACTTCTACTGCACCTCGTGCGGGAGAGTCTTCGATGTCGCTTGTGAAACCCCCTTTCCGGGCACTTTGGACCCGGCAGGCGTAAAAACCATAGACGGACACCGGGTAGATGCGATCCAGCTCAATTTCAAGGGCGTGTGTAAGGAGTGCGCCAGAAAACAACGAGGCTGATGAAACGCCTCCGATCTTAAATAAAGGAATAGGAGGGAACGATGGCGTACCAGGCAGCGGACTACAACCGGCTCATTGGCATGGAAGGATTCAGCGACACCCTTTTGAAGAATCATTTCACCCTCTACCAGGGGTACGTGACGAATACCAATAAGGTCATCGATACCCTCGACCAGATGCTCAAAGAGGGAAAGACCGGCACCCCGGAATACGCGGAGCTGAAACGGAGGCTCGGCTGGGAGTTCAACGGGATGAGATTGCACGAGTACTACTTCGAGAACCTCGGAGGCAGAAAGGGGATCGACAAAGGGGGAAAGCTGCACGAGAAGCTCGTTGAGTCCTTCGGCACGTACGAAGCATGGGAAAAGGACTTCCGGGCCACGGGGACCATGAGGGGGATCGGCTGGGTTGCCCTGTACAGGGATATCCCGAGCGGCAGGCTGATAAACTTCTGGATCAACGAGCATGACGTGGGTCATCCAACGGGCGGGATGCCCATTCTCATCATGGATGTGTTCGAGCACGCTTTCATGATCGATTACGGCCTCAAGCGGGCAGACTACATCGAGGCTTTTTTCAAGAACATCAACTGGGAAGCAGCGGAATCGAGACTTTCGCTCCACAAGGGGTAGCACCCCTCGCACAAAGAACAGATGATAAGGAGAACAATTCATGGCAAAGACAGAACAATTCTTAAGGGAAGCCTTCGCAGGGGAATCACAGGCCAACCGCACATACCTCGCCTTCGCTGCCAAGGCTGATCAGGAAGGATACCCGCAGGCGGCGCGACTCTTCCGGGCGGCAGCCGAGGCTGAGACCGTCCACGCCCATGCGCACCTGAGGGCGCTCAATGGTGTCCGCTCCACGAAAGAGAACCTCGAGGCGGCTGTCAAGGGGGAAACCCACGAGTTCAAAGAGATGTATCCGGAGATGATCGAGGCAGCCAAGAGAGAAGGGCAGAAGGCAGCGGAGCGCAGCTTCGAGTACGCGAACGCGGTAGAGAAAGTCCATGCCCAGCTCTATCAGAGCCTCCTCGACGGCCTGGGCAAGACCACCGGGAGCTACCCCTACTATGTCTGCCCCGTGTGCGGCTTTACCGCTGAGAGGGAGGCGCCGGGAACATGCCCCGTGTGCGGGGCCAAGGGGCAGGTCTTCAAGAGGGTGGACTAAAGGCTCTCATTTCCTCAATGCGATAGACCACGGAGGCTATTGAATGAACACGACTGCTCTTCAGCAGTGCAGCTACGGAGTCTACGTTATAACCGCTACTGATGGAGGGAAGCTCAACGGACAGATCGCAAACACCGTCTGCCAGGTCACATCCGTGCCAGCCACGGTGTCCGTCAGCATCAACAAGCAGAATCTCACCCATGAGCTGATATCGAAGAGCCGGGCCTTCGGCGTCTCCATCCTCGCCGAGGAGACCCCCATGCAGTTTATCGGCCGCTTCGGCTTCAAATCGGGAAGGGACAACGAGAAGTTCGAGGGGATCGCCTACAAGCTGGGGAAGACCGGCGCACCTATCGTGCTCGATCACGCGACCAGCTACATGGACTGCGAGCTGGTGGCTGCCATGGATGCGGGGACCCATACGATCTTTCTGGGCCGCGTCCTCGATGCGGAGGTGGTCAGCGACGGCCGGCCCATGACGTACGAATACTACCATCAGGTGAAAGGTGGGAAATCCCCGAAGAACGCGCCCACCTATGCGGGACCCGCAGAGGACGAAAAAGCATCGAAGAAGGAGGGGAAAAGCATGGCCAGCTACACGTGCAACATCTGCGGGTACGTCTATGACCCTGCGCAAGGCGATCCGGATGGAGGCATAGCGGCAGGCACCGCCTTCGAGGATCTGCCGGACTCATGGGTATGCCCTGCGTGCGGCGCCCCGAAAACAGAGTTTGAAAAGACGGGATAGGGCGGAAGACGCTGCTCAAGCGCGATGGGCCGACAAGTCCTGCAGGAACTTGGCGGAGGTCATGACGCGCAACAGAGGGCTTATGGCCGTACTGCGGTACGCATTGAGGATGTTCTCGTGAATCTCCCGCATGTGGCAGGCGCAGAGGTCCTCCAGGATAATGGTGCGGAAATCGTGGCAGATTGCATCGAA
>CAYZAF010000334.1:0-8345 GCA_964476435.1 uncultured Syntrophaceae bacterium | reverse complement strand
TTGACGATGACATCGGGCGCTACCCCATCGAGCCTTTCCTCGCCAAAGCGTATGGTGCCGAAAGCCGGCGAAAGAAGGCCTGATACGGTTCTCAGAAAGGTCGTCTTTCCGGCGCCGTTTGCGCCGAGGATCGTGACCACTTCCCCGGCGTCCACCTCAAGGGATATGCCCCGGAGGGCCTGGAAAGTCCCATAGAACGTCTGTATTCCTTCGACGCTAAGCAACACGTCGCGCCCCCAGGTAAGCCTCGATCACCTGCTTGTTGTTTGCTACCTCAGCGGGTGTGCCCTCTGCGATGTTAGTCCCGTAGTTAAGAACGACGATGCGGTCCGACATGCTCATTACCATGCGCATCTTGTGCTCGATGAGGCATACCGTGACGCCCGACTGCCGAATCTTCTTGATCAGCTCGATCAGGCCGCCGATCTCTTCCAGATTGACCCCTCCTGTGGGCTCATCGAGGAGGAGCAGCTTCGGATCGGCAGCCAGAACCGTCGCGATGGAGAGTCTCTTCTGAGCCTCTTCGGTGAGGCTGCCTGCCAGCCTCGTCGCCACATTGGTCAAACCTACGAAATCGAGGATTGACCGCGCCTTTTCCCGGACCTTCTCCTCCTCGCGCCGTGCCTTGTTGGTTCGCGCTATTGCCCCCCAGACACCGGTCTTCAGATGAAGGGACTGGCCGATAATCACGTTCTCCACCACTGTCTCAGTTCGAAAAACCGTAGTGCTCTGGAACGTCCGCCCCATGCCGAGACGGGCTGACCGATGAGGCTTGCATCCGGTAATGTCGTTGCCGTCATAGACTATCCTGCCGGCTGAAGGCCGGTACGCACCTGTGAGGAGGTTGAACACTGTGCTCTTCCCCGCCCCGTTTGGTCCGATCATGCTCACCACCTGGCCCTGATCCACGCTGAATGAAAGCCTGTCCACTGCCGTGAGGCCGCCGAATGTCTTGGTCAAACCCGAAACTTCAAGGAGCGCCATGGCGTCTCTCCTCTGACTTCAGGCCCCATCGCGAAGAGAAGGCTTTGAATCCTCCTGCGATGCCGGCGGGAAGGAAGATGATAAATAGCATGAGGATGAAGCCGTTGATGAGCGTTCTGAGGCTGGGCACGATCTGCAAAGCTTCCGGTATTGCGGTCATGACGAAAGTACCTATGATCGGACCCGCCATAGTCCCTGCGCCGCCGACAATCAGACAGGCAAGCACGTCCATGCCGCGCGTAAAATAGGCGATGTCCGGGCTTATCACCGAGTTGTATGAGGCGTACAAGGCCCCCGCGACGCCGGCGAATACTGCGCTGATCGTAAAGCTGAGGAGTTTCTTCCACATCGTGTTGATGCCCAGCGATTCGGCCAAATTCTCGTCATGGGATATGGCAATGAATGTCCTGCCGATCAAGGAGTGGACGAGCCGATGGCATATGAAGAGTATGACTATGAGGAAGAAGAGGGTGAAATAGTACATGTTCAGGAGCGAATCAAACTTGAGGCGGCCTCCCCATGGGAGAGGGATGGGAGTGGGCCTCGGCGCACCGGCCAGACCGTTTGCGCCTCCCGTGAGGCCGGTCCACGCAAGAGCGATCACGCCCACTATGGCAGCAAATCCGAGGGTTACCAGAACAAAGTAGGGCCCCCGCAGCTTGAGCGCGGGGATGCCGATGAGAAAGCCAAAGAGACCGCTGATGGCGATCGCCGCAAAGAAGGCCGGCCAGAAGCCGACGTGCACCTTGACGGCGATGAGAGCGAGTGCATAGGCGCCTATCCCCAGGAAAGCAGAATGGCCTAGGGAGAGTTGTCCGGTGTAGCCGTATAACAGGTTGAGGCTCACTGCCACTATCGACCAGGCGGCGATGAGGAGGAGGATGCTCGTCAGGTATCCCCCGGTGAAGAGCGGGAGAAGGACAGCCACGATCAAGGCCAGGAGCCAGCCGGCCGCTTGGGGAGAAGTAATGCCTTTCACGGCCGCCAGACCTCCTTGCCGAACAAGCCTTTCGGGCGGAACAGAAGCATGACTATCATGATGGCGAAAACGAAAGCCAGACTGTACGTGGCGCTAATATACCCGGAGGCGAGGCTCTCGGCCACTCCGAGGAGGAGACTGCCGAGCACGGCCCCTGCGATGCTTCCCAGGCCGCCGAAGATGATCGCGGAGAACGCAACGAGGAGCGGCCCCATCCCCATAGTGGGCTCGAGGAGCACCGCAGGGCCGATGAGGACGCCGGCTATTCCCGCGAGCGCGGTGCCGACCACGAAGGCCGTGGCAGAGATGCGGTCTACCTTTATCCCGCAGAGCAAAGCACCTTCCCGGTGCTGCGCCGTAGCCTCAAGAGCGGCGCCGAGAGCGGTCTTCTTGATAAAGAACCAGAGTCCCAGCATCACCACAGTCGTTCCCGCAATGACGATCACCCGCTGCGTCTGGAGCGAAAGGCTTCCCGTGGAAAGGACACTCCGGCTCCACGGGATCAAGAACCACTTGCTCTCCGTCCCAAAGAGGGAGAGCGCTCCTCCTTCGAGGATCATGAGCAGCGCCATGGCAGCGACGAAGAGGTTAACCTCGGGCGCGTTCCGCACAGGGTAGAATACGAGGAAGTAGACGAGCAGCCCCAGGATCCCCAACGCGAATGTGGCCAGCACGAGGGCAAGCCAGTAGTTCGTCGCGTAGGACATGACCATGTAGAAACCGAGATAGGCCGCGACCATGTAAAGGTGCCCCTGTGCAAAATTGGGCACGCGCAAAATACCCATTATTATGGTGAGACCCGATGCCAGGAGCACGTAGACGCACCCCTGGGAGATCCCGTTCAACAGGTACTGAGCAAGCTCTACCAAAACCGAATCCCGGGTCGATCTTCGATCGTGCGAGAACTACTCAAGGATGCTCCTAGGAACATGGAATTCCTTCAGGAGCTTGTACTGGCCTCCCTTGACCTCCAGAAGCAACTCGGGCGCGCCGACCATCAACCCGTTCTTCAGCACGTCGTTGTTCGGGAAGATGATGGGGAGCTTGCCTTCCTGAAGGGCCTTCGGGCAGGCAGCGCGGATGGCGTAAGCATCATTCACGCTGCCGGAGATCTCCATTGCCCGTGCGAACATCCAGGCAGGGTCGTATACCGAGAGACCCGGCTGTGCGAAGTCTTCCTTGTACGTCTCCGCATACTTCTTGATAAAAGTGGTCGCGTACCCCCTTTTGTCCTGGTCGGGGTACTTTCTGTAGTACGTGTGCACCATAGCCTGGACGAGCGAACCTTCCATCCTTTCGAGACCGACGATCTTTTCCGACTTGACCCCCCAGTCCGAGGTGACCATGAACTTGCCTTTGTATCCGACATCGAGGGCGTGGTTGATGGCAAGGGCTGTTGGCTCTTCATAGGTTGCGACGAAAATGATATCGGGATTCTTCGCCATGAAGTTGGTCATGATCGAGTGGTAATCGTTCGTATGTTTGATGTCGACGCTTTCGAAGGCGACCACCTGTCCGCCTAAACTTTCGAGCTTACTCTGGAACCTCTTGCCCCACGACAGGTAGGCCTGGTTGATGTCCGTGAGCACAGCTGCCTTCTTGTAGCCTTTCTCGATGCTAGTCTCAGCCATGGCGTCCCCGAAGTAGAGGCCGGGCACCCGTTCCTGGATATAGAGGGCGTTGCCTTTCTTGCGCGACTCATCGGCAGTGGAAAGACCGTTGTAGAGCACCTTGAGCTCCTGATTGACCTCCTGAGTTGCCCAGACCTGGGGCGTGCCGAAGGGGCCCAGAACCACGGACACCTTGTACATTTCGGAGAGTTTCCTCATGCCGGCCACACTCTTTGCGGGGTCGGCGGCATCGTCGTAGTTGACGATCTCCAGCTTATATCGCTGATTGCCCACAAGGAGCCCCGGTCCATTGTTTCCCAGAGTGCCTTTCTCGTTGATGCTCTTGACTGCCAGCTCGACGCAGCGGAGCATGCTCGTGCCCACAAAGGTGAGGGGCCCGCTTAAGGGGCTGATGACTCCGATCTTCATGCTCTTCATCGCCGCACTTTCCTGGGCATGAGCGAGAGCACACATCAGTCCTACGACGAAAAACACTGCAAGAAACAGAGAAACTAACTTTCTGGCCATGGGATCCCTCCTTTTCTCTCCTTCTTCTGACCTGCCAACCGAGGCTCAACGCTTTTAGGCTTTTCGATCCTCTCCTTCGGCCCTATTTCTCACCCCGGAACTTAAGCCGCCCCCGTACGGATGTTGACGGCAAAGTAGCGTGATGAGACATTGCAATATGTCATGTCAGGATATGACGATGTCATATCGAATTGCAACACTTTTTTCCGATTTGACGAGCCCCATAATGGGCAACGCCATTCTTGTGATTAGGGCTTCAAGACCAACTTCCCCAGAACCTCTCCTTTCTCGATCAGTGCGTGCGCTTCTGCAGCCCGGGACAGGGGAAGGCGCTCATGGATGTGGGGCCTGATCTTGCCGGATGACAGCATTGCAATGAGCTCCTCCGTCACTCTACGCCGCGTCCCTGGGTCTTTGTCAAAGAGATGCATAGAGAACATCTGCAGAGCGAGACTGTCACCAGACCGGCGCAACAGTTCTCCCAGAACGTCTCCGGATGGAGGTCCTGCCAAACGACCATATGAGACGAGTAGTCCGAAAGGAGCGAGGCGTTCTAGATGCTGAGGGAAATCCCGGCCCCCAATCGAATCCAGGATGACATCCACGCCCTTTCCTTCCGTGAAATCGCGGGTGGCTGCGGTAATGTCCTCTACCCGCCCATTGATGACTCCGTCGGCTCCAAGGGAGCGGACGAAGCTCGCCTTCTCGTCCGTATCGACCACACCGATGATCTTCTTATTGCCGACTTTCGCCAGTTGGAGAAGGGCTGTCCCGACGCCGCCAGCTGCACCTGTGGCAAGCACAGATTCATAATGGGTGCCCCGCGTTGCAGAATTGAGGAGGTGCCAAGCGACTTGATAATTGGAGAGCGCGGCCGCTCCCTCCAGGTCATCGCGGTGAGGCAGCATATAGAGCGCTCCTGCATCTGCCACGATGTATTCCGCATAGCATCCCCCTCGCACGGGAAGCTCCCTGGCTGAGACGAATACCGGCTGCCCTGCCTTGAGTAGAGCCACCTCGTCCCCCGTCTCTTCCACGATACCGCTCATCTCGATTCCAATAATTGCCGGCAATGGCGGCATCCACGGGTAAATGCCCCGTCGAACCATTATCTCGGGCATGCTCACGCCGATGGTATGAGCCCGAACGAGGACCTGTCCCGGACCGGGGACAGGTTTCGGAACATCCACGTAACGAAGGACTTCAGGCGGACCCGGCTTTTCCAAAATGACCGCCTTCATGGTTGGGCCGTGTTCCGAATGTGTCTCATGGCGGCTCATCATATCACCCCCTTTTCTTTTCCCCTTCACGTGCCATCGTCATCACTGCCCTGCCCCGCGAATCTTTGCGCTTCCCTCATTGAGGCCTTGAGTCTGCCCTTGAACAAAATAAGCCTTGAGACTAATGATAACCTTCGTCCAGCAATAGAAGTCAATGGCTTCCAGCCCATTGCCGGTCTTTTTCCGCTCTTTTTTCTTGACAGATTATTTCCATTCATCTATAGTCGACTCAATCCTGAATCAGGTACCTATCATCTAGATACCCGAGCCGAAGAGACCAGACACCTATGTTTTGGACTCGGCAAGCATCAGCACTCAACTCAAATCGAGCAATCTTAGAATGGGTTCGTGGAGCCGCAAAACGTCCTTGAGGCTGCATCTCTTCATCCATGGCCTAGAAGGAGGAGAAAATGGTTGTTGCCGAACGCCCCATCGACGAGAAGCCATTCAAGCGCGTCCATCCGCGTGCCAAGTTGACCGGCGTTCAACTGGCAGGGGATTGGACCCCGAAAGCTGCCTCCGAACCAAAGCATGAGGTGGTGATGTATCCGGATATTCCAATTCCTCTGCCGGACGGGACAATTCTGCGAGGTGATCTCTATCGACCCAAGGGGCGACAGGCCTTCCCCTTACTCCTTGCATGGGGTGGATATACCAAGGAGTTGCAGAATACGGGATTGCCGCTACCCATCAACGAGGTGGGCCAGGTCAAATACATCGTCGCAAGAGGCTATTGTCACCTTACTGCCAATGCGCGGGGCACCGGAAAGTCAGAAGGAAAGCGCCTCCTGCCTTTCCACGAATCAGAGCCGAAAGATGTTGCGGATGTGATCGAGTGGGCAGCAGGAGAGCCGTGGTGCGACGGCAATGTGGGGATGATCGGCATGTCCTATTTCGCGGCGATTCAGCATCTCGCAGCGGCGCAGCGGCCGCCCCATCTAAAGGCCATCTTTCCCTATCTGGGCTTTACGGACCTCTATCGTCATTTTACTTTTCATGGAGGCGCTTTTCATTCCGGTTTCTTCGCTCCTTATTATACCTTTGTTGGCAGCACCCAGCACCTCTCCATTTCTCCCTGGCTCCGCCACCTGCTCGGATATCTTCTCGGCCACCAGTGGATTCAACGCCGGATTACCGCTTTTTTCTTTAAGAACGAAGAGAAGATGCCGCAGCAGATGCATCCTGAGGAATCCTGGATGCGTGATTTCGCCAGGCTTGCCTTTGATAACCCCTACGATACTCCCTACTATCGTGAGAAGTCAGCCTGGCCCGTCCTCGATCGAATTCAAATTCCCGTGTGCCTTGGCACAAATTGGGGAAATACGGGCCTCCATATGCGGGGGGCCTTCCAGGCATGGCACGCCATTCGCGCTCCCAAGAAGCTCTTCATAGGCCCCCCGGACCCTCGCTGGCCCTGGGCCAATTATCACGAGGAAATGCTCGCCTGGTACGATTACCATCTCAAAGGTTTGGACACGGGCGTGCAAGAACAGCCGGCCGTGCGCTACTGGCTGCAGGGAGCCAATCGCTGGAAGACAGCGAGCGACTGGCCTGTTCCCGGATGCGAAACCCGGCGCCTCTACCTCGCCTCTGTTTCTGAAAACAACCTGGAACCGCAGCTTCTCGTATCTCAAGGGCCCGAACGAAAGACGGCCCTGTCATTTGTCGCTATCCCTCGGGGCATGGGGTATCCGAAAGAGTTGGAAAAATACGAAGCACAATGGCTTACCTATCAGACGCCACCCTATGAGAAGGATACGGAAGTAGTCGGGCCGATTCACCTTCATCTCACCCTTGCGTCAACAGCCATCGACACCCACGTGATCGCCCGCGTGAGCGATGTGCCGCCAGAGGGAAAGGCCCGTCTTCTTTCCTTCGGATGGCTGCAGGCCTCGCACCGGAGAGTGGACGAAAACCTCTCCCGTCCGGATGAAATCATTCACGGCCATCAATTCTCAGAGCCCCTGCAGCCCGGTCGGCCCGAAACCATGCATTTCAGCCTGACGCCAACGGCAAATCTTTTCCTCCCTGGTCATTCCCTTCGTCTTGAGATCGGGAGCCGCCCTGATCTGCTGAAAGCCACGGTTTTCGACGAGATGGTCTTCTTCCCCTATGAGGCACCCCTCTACCCTGCGAGGAACACGATTACCCATGGAGGAGAACAAGCCTCTTATGTCGAGCTGACCTTTGCACCGTAGGCTGACGCTATTCGCCCTTCGGCACGATTGACTCATCCCTTGTAAATCCAACAGAGGGTTCGTGCTGTCCAACTTCTCCCTTTTTTATCGCAAGGCCGCCAGTGTGTCTATGCCTCTCTACGGTTCTCGCGAATTTTGTCCTTGACAAGAATCAGAGAAAAGGAGTAAAAAGGAACTTGATCGACCGGTAGATAAAATTCTTGAGGAGCCATGAAAAGAAAGACTCTCCAAGAAGAAGAAAAGAAGAACGGCGAAAGGGACAAGACGGTGAGTCGTCGCGACGAAATATACCAGAAAGCCTTGGCTCTTTTCTTGTCGAAGGGATTCGATGCGACATCTATGTCTATGATTGCCGATGCCGTTGGCATCAGTAAGCCGAACCTCTATTATTACTGTACCAGCAAAGAGAATCTCCTGTACGAGATTCAGTTGGACTTTTCGAATAACAGATTTCTGCCGATCTTGGAAAAAGCGGAAAAAGTTGCCGATCCCGCAGATCGGATTGCCCATTTCCTACGCGAATTTTCGATGTTGAATACCTCAAGCCCGGCCAATTTGACGCTGGTTCATGACATCAACAAGCTCGATGAGGAACATCGGAATGAGATACTGCGGTTCTGGAGAAGGTCGTACGAGCTTGTCCGCGATTCGGTCAGCGAGCTTCAACGGACAGGGAGAGTTCAGAAATGCAGAGAGTCTTTTCTGGCCTTTATGTGGATAGGCACGGTGTTCTGGGTGCCCTATTGGTTTGACTATGGCCGGCAGG
>CAYZAF010000333.1:0-2436 GCA_964476435.1 uncultured Syntrophaceae bacterium | reverse complement strand
TCGGCCACGAACCGACGGTTGCGGCTGTTCGTGCTGCGCCCCATGATCCAGTAGAGAATGACCCACGTGTCCTCATCCGACCTCCCGATGACCAATCCCCTGCCCGGGTAGGGGTTGCGTGCCAGGTGGCTTTGAAAATTCCTTTCTGCCGCTTCGTTGGCGCCCATGGCGTCTCCTTTTCCCTATCCTATACTGTCTCACATAGGCGTGTCAACGGGGGCGAGCCCCATGGGGATCCCATCCAACCTCCCTGTCGTACGTGGTTCGCGCGAGGCTCCCCCCATGCGTCCTTCCGCCTATTGCCGCTTCTTGGGCCTGACAAATGCGGCCCACCTGTCGCCGTACTTGCTCTTTCCGTACATGGTGTGCTCGATGCGCCTCATGAGGGAGGCGAAAAGCAGGGGAGCTAAGGAGCGCGCATAGAAGTACGCCCCCAGCGCCCCGGCTAAACCGGGGATGAAGAGCCACATATAGGCGATCCGCCTTTGGTACGGCCCAAAGTATGCCTTGAGCACGGGCAGGTTGCGGGCCAGCTGGTTCGTAGCCTCCTGCACCACGGTCCTAACCCGGTCAAGATCAGTGGTCAAGGATGGGTTTCCGGGGGGATGGGCAGCGAGCTGCCCATCGATTATGGACCCCAGCGACGCAGGCGGGAGATCGTTCGCTTTCGCCGTCTCGCACAGATCCTTCATTGCGCCAAAGTAGGGGCTTGAATCCGGGGAAGTTGCAACGGCGCGGAACAGGTCCCTGCAGCTTTCTTTTTTCCATACATAGCCGGTGGATGTCGTTGCGTCTTTCAAGACGGACCTATTGCTCTCGATATAGGTGTCCGCCCCTTTGATCCCCAAGGAGAGACAGGCAACGGTTGCCGCGGAAATGAAGAGCAGGACGCCTCTGTGCCATGTTTCTCCCATCAACGCCGCTCCTTTGTCCGAGTTCATATACCTATACCATGCCTTCCGCGTCGCTCTCCACATCGTTGTCACCACAAAGACTTAAGATGGGTCTTTCTCAGTCTATCGAGGAGAAGATATAGGAAATGGTTTGTTCTTGGCGCGCTGTGAGGCAACTTAAGCGGTTGCGAACTAACACGTATTGGTCTTGCTCAAGAAATACGGGGTTGAGAGTTTCTATGTTCCGGCTCACTTCGGGCCAGTTGCAGTGGTTCTTCTTTTGCGTGGCATTTCAAGGACCTTATCACCTTGGGGAGACTCTATTTGATCGTAAGCGTGGTCTGGGGCTTTTGTCTGAACGTTCGTGCTAAGAGAGGCATCGAGGACTCTTCCCTCTTTCTCGTAGAATCGCATAAACGCGTCTACCACTTCGGGATCAAAGTGCTTGCCTTTGTCTCGCTCAAGAAGGTCGAGGGCATCGCGCAAAGGCATGGGACCCCTGTAATGTCTTTGTGCGGTCAGGGCTTCGAACACGTCCGCTACGGCCAGAATACGAGCGCCGAGAGGTATTTCGGTGCCTTTGAGACCCGCTGGGTACCCGGTCCCATCGTACTTCTCATGATGTGACGACGCAACGTCCGGCACTTCTCGGTAAATACCTTGAAACTCAATTTTGTCCAATATTTGCCTTGTCTTCGCTGAATGAGCTTTAATCTCGTCGTACTCCTTGTCGGTAAGCTTGCCGGGTTTCTTAAGGATTGCATCGGCTATTCCGATCTTTCCATAGTCATGGAGCAGCGCCGAGACCCTAATCATCTCGATCGTGTCGTAAGAAAGGCCCATTTCTTTGGCGATACCGACCGCGAAGAGCGTGACGCGGTCCGAGTGACCCGCGGTCAATGGATCGCGAGCATCTATCGACGACGCGAGCACTTGCAATATCGAATGGAATTGACGCACCTTGTCTTCTGAAGCCATCGCATTCTGAACCGCCATGCCAATCTCGGGTGCCAGTCTCAAAAGGAGATCCAGATCGCTCTGGAGAAGGGGCCGTTTAGTTGCTATGTTGTCAAGTGCAAGAACACCGAGGGTTTCATTCGAAGAAACTATGGGTACGCAAATGAACGATTTCGCCCCCATTTGCCTGGCAAACTCCAAGCTGCGGGGAGAGAGCTTTGTGGCAATCTCGTCTAAGTCGTTTATGAGGAACGGCTTGCGTTCTCTGAAACATACTATGAAGACGCCGGTCGAATCAGGTCTGAGGCTTGGGTTCATCCGCTTTAGAAGTGGCAGGTAATTCTCGGTATAACCGAAGCTATCGTAGAACTCGAGCCTCGATTTCTCTTTATTCGCGAGAAAGATCATCCCTCGGTCGTAGTCTAGCTCCTTTTCGAAGAGGGATGTGATCTGCCTCATCATCCCTTCCCGGTTACTCTCGAGGCTGAGGGCAACGACGACTTGCCTCGCAAAGTCCATATTCTTGATACTCGTCTCCATCTTCTTTACGACTTCATCAGTGGACCGAGAAAGGTTATCGATGCCA
>CAYZAF010000332.1:0-14815 GCA_964476435.1 uncultured Syntrophaceae bacterium | reverse complement strand
ACATCGACGAGATCGACAAGATCTCGAAAAAGACCGTCAGCCCGTCCATCACCCGTGACGTTTCGGGAGAAGGCGTTCAGCAGGCCCTCCTCAAGATCATCGAGGGGACCGTGGCGAACGTTCCCCCCAAGGGAGGCAGGAAGCATCCCCAACAGGACTACATAAAGGTCGATACCACCAATATCCTCTTCATTTGCGGCGGGGCCTTCCACGGGCTCGAATCGATCATTGCCAACAGGATAGGCAGGAAGAGCATCGGCTTCGGCGTAGACGTGGAAGGCGGCAGGGACAAGATGTATGGCGAGCTCATCAGGGAAGTGCAGCCCGAGGATCTCCTCAAATACGGGTTGATCCCTGAATTCATCGGCAGGCTGCCCATCACGGCGACCCTCGAGGAGCTTGCCGAAGACGTCCTCGTCGAGATCCTGAAGAAGCCGCGGAATGCCATTGTGAAGCAGTACAAGAAGCTCTTCGAGCTGGAGAACGTGAAGCTCACCTTTACCGAAGGCGCGGTGAGAGGGATTGCCCGGGAAGCGATGAAGAAGAAGACGGGAGCGAGGGGCCTGAGGTCGATCATGGAGAAGGTCATGCTCGACGTCATGTACGAGCTGCCTTCCATTTCGAACGTAAAGGAATGCGTCGTCAGCGAAGAGGTCATCGTCAATCACGAGAAACCCATCCTCATCTACGAGGAAGAAGCAGAAATCGCGTGAGCCTTTACTTTTAGGTTCAAGCCTGCTATAACGTTGAGAAAAGCCGGGCGGGTAGCTCAGCGGGAGAGCATCGGCCTTACAAGCCGGGGGTCACAGGTTCAATCCCTGTTCCGCCTACCATACGGGAAAAAAACCAAAAAGCGGGGACGTAGTTAAGTTGGTTATAACGCCGGCCTGTCACGCCGGAGGCCGCGAGTTCAAGTCTCGTCGTCCCCGCCATTTATATGTTAATGATGACAGGGGGTTATGATCTTCATACCCCCTGTTTTTCTGTCACCGATCTGTCACCGTAATTCCCTTAAGTCTTTCCTGTCCTTGTCTGCATAGGTAGCGCCTTGGACCGACTCCCTTCGCAGGGGCCAATAAATGACCCTGCTGCGAGCAGCAGGGAATCCACAAGTTGAACTCCGGGTGGCATGGGGAAGATCCTCAAAGCCGGTGACGGCTCACCTAGTTATCGAGTAGATGGCCTCCCTCCGGGTAGGACGGCTGACTTGGGAGTTGCGAGACCAGTAACTACTAATTCCAATTCTAAATCATGACGATATCGAGGCGCCGAGGAAGGAGCGACGAAGGTGTACAGTTGCAGTACATCGAGGAGCAGATGACGAAGGCAACAAAGATAGCGCCGAGTTAGAATTGGAATAATACAGATTATCGAGGCGAGTGGCGCAGGGGGGAGGGTTCCCCTTGCGTTCATTCGCCCAGCGAAGGACGTAATCTCATCTCCTGTCAAGATTCCATGCCGGTGGGCTGCTTCCTGTATCAGTGACTATGCCCATCATTAAAAAAGGTCACTAATACTAATCGAAATAGAGCTGTCAACTTGTCCGGTCACTCGTCACCATCCCTCAAAGATGTTGTTTTGTTCGTACGCCCTTTTCTTGTTTTATCCTCAGCACCCCTGCGCTATAATTCCTCCTACAGGCACACATCGGTAAAACAAGAAGCTTCAACGAATTACGTTACATGCTGTCTCCTCCATCCGGTTAACCGACCGGATGGCCGATAAATGCAATTGCTCTCGCGCTCACAACTTTTCCGTGGCACTCCTCTCGTGAGCGGAGAAGGTCGTCCGGGCCAAGGTCACATTGCCGGGATGCCGAAAAGCAATAGCTGGAAACTGCTATTTTTTACCCGGAACTCGGATAGTTTCTTGACAATTTAAGGATACTATGATAATGAAACTAAAACAGGGAGCAATGAGAAGGACGATAAGAAAGTCGGGCTGCCTTTCGCGCGACTTAATGGATGTCCTCTACGTCACGAGCCGGGCATTCGAGTGCCGCCAGGCAGACGAGCTGCGAAAACAGGTCCTTGACCTGCTTCAGCCCATTTTCGGAGCGGACTCATCAAATTTCTTTCTTGCATCGTCGGAAGAAGACCGGATTTCATTCCGAAGGGTCGTAAGCAATGGTATTGAGGAAAAATGGATCTCCGACTTCCGTCAGCATTATCACAGGTACGATCCGTTCGTCAAGACGCTTTTTCACTGTACGGCCGCGTGCACCACGGAGCAGGTCATCCCCTATGAGAAGCTCGTAAAGACCTGTTACTACAATGACTTCCTGAAACCCCAATCGATCCATTCGCAACTCACCCTCTACCTTCGCTCCGGCAGGAGGCTCGTCGGGATCATAGCCCTCTTCAGGCCGAAAAGCAGAGAGGTTTTCTCAGAGGACGACAGGGAGAAGGCAGGCATGATGACGCCGTACCTCACAGGGGCGCTGGAGATGTCGATCGCGGTCGAGCACGACGCAAAAAACCAGGCGATCCTGGGTGCCATCTCCTCCGAGATCGCCCATGAAGGAGTCGTCATCCTCAATGAGCGCTGCGAGATAGTCTACGCAAACGATGCCGCCAGGGAGATAATGTTCGTCCTCTGCGGCGGAAGAAAGTACGCTGGCGCCAACGTCCTCTCCCTTCCCGACGGCCTCTCGCGGCGCCTCTTCGATTGCCTTGGCCGCGAGGGATCTTCCGAAGGTTTCGACCTCTTCGCGAAGGAGACAAAACAGCGCGTCTCTGTAGTCGTCAGCCAGCAGGCGTTTGCAGGCAAGCCGCTCTACAAGCTGATCCTCAGGCCTGAGGAGGAGTCGCTTTGTTTGTCGAGAAAACTTGCGGAGATCGGCCTCACCGCGAGACAGTCAGAGGTCGTCTCTCTCGTCTCGAGCGGCTTCAGCAACAGCGAAATATCGGATAAGCTCTGCATAAGCCAATATACGGTCGAAAACCACTTGCGCCTCATCTATGAGAAGATGAATGTCAGGAACAGAACGAGTCTCACGCGCCTGGTTTTCTCCCTCACCCGCCGTTTCCCCCTCAACGCGCCCTCCGGAGCATAACGGCCCGTCGCGAACGCCTCTACCAAAAAATGACGGACTCCCGTCATTGACCGGTCTTTCCTCATATGGGATAAAGGAGTTGGAACGTAGGGACTTCACGCAATGAGGTCGGGCGCAGCGTCTAACGGCTCCGAAGGGGCGGCTCCGGCCCGTCCAATCGGCTTCGACGGGGCCGGCCAGGAGCGCGAGAAACTCGTACAAGGAGGGACCATGGCCTTGAATGACGAAATACTTGTGGGCGCGTATAAAAAAATGTTGTTGGTAAGGGCACTTGAATCGAAGCACAAGCAGCTCCTCGCGGAGGGGAAGATCCAGCTTATGGGCCATTTCGGCCGGGGCCAGGAAGCGGTCTCCATAGGGGTATCAGCGCCGCTGCGCAAGGAGGACATACTCTTCGGGACACACCGGGGCGTGGGCGAGTACATCGGCAAGGGCATGGACCCCAAGGACATCTGGTGCGAGTACATGGGAAAGAGGACAGGGTTGAGTAAGGGGAAGGGCACGCTCCATCTCACAGACAAGAGCCTAAACATCCCCTTTGTCGTCTCGAGCCTCGGCTCTGACTGGTCAATGGCGGTGGGAGCTGGACTCGCTGCCAAGATGAAGAAAACCAACCAGGTGGTGCTTTACTTTGTCGGCGAGGGCACGTGCAACCAGGCGGACGCCGGCCCGTCGATGAACATGGCTGCCCTCTGGAAGCTCCCCATCGTCTTTGCGATCTGCACAAACCAGTTCTGCGAGATGTCGTATATGGCCGACCACTTCCCCACCGCGGACGTTGCGCCCAGGGCCGCCGGGTACGGCATACCCTTCGAGATCGTAGATGGTAACGACATAGAGACGGCTTATGAGGCGACGGCAAAGGGCGTCGAGCACGCACGGAGTGGCAAGGGGCCTTACTGCGTCGAGTACAAGACTTTCAGGATGGAGCTTCATTTTACTGGCGACCCAGGGGGATACGTAAAGCAGGAAGACCTAGACGAATGGGGAAAGCGGGACCCTATCGACCTTGCTCAACGGAAACTTTTCGATCGTGGCGTCCTCACGCCAGAAAAGGACACACTACTGCGGACTGAGATCGCGTCGCAAGCGGACGCCGCCATCCAGGCGGCATTCGATGCGCCCTTTCCCACGGAGGAGGACCTACTTACTGACGTGTGCGAAGAGAAGGGGGTGCTCTGATGGCGCGGACAATAACATTCATGCAGGCAATCAATGAGGCAATGGCCGAAGAAATGCGGCGCGACCCTTCAGTCTTCGTTCTTGGCGAGGACGTCCGGGTAGGCGCGTTCGGGCAGACGACGGGCTTGGTGCAGGAGTTCGGGCCGGAGCGGGTTCTCGACACGCCCATCTGTGAAAACGCGCTCGCCGGCGCAGCCGCCGGTGCTGCCCTGTTCGGCCTACGCCCGGTCCTCGAGCTGATGTTCTGCGATTTCGCCATGCTGGCCATGGACGAGCTATGTAATCAGATCGGCCAGTTCCGCTACGTGAGTGGAGGCAACTACCCGTGTCCCGTAACGATCCGGACGGCGACCGGGGCCGGCTTCAGGATGGCGTACGGCCATTCCCAATCCCTCCAGTCGCAACTCATCCAGGCGCCGGGGCTGATCCTCGCCGAGCCTTCGACGCCCGCCGATGCGAAGGGCCTTCTTAAATCGGCGATCCGCAGCAACGACCCGGTCATCTTCTTCGAGCACAAGAAGCTGCTCCTTGGCGGCGTCTCGGGCGAAGCGCCCGACGGCGACTACACGATGCCATTCGGGCAAGCCGCGATCAGAAAACCGGGCAAGGACGCGACCGTCGTCGCCTTCGGCTTCATGGTTTACGAGGCGTTGCAGGCCGCAGAGGCGCTTGCGGCGGAAGGCATAGACGTCGAAGTCATCGACCCGAGGACCATCGTCCCCCTTGACAAAGCGACGATTTTCAAGTCAGTCGAAAAGACGGGGCGCCTCGTCACCGTGGAGGAAGGAAGGCTCAGGGGAGGGATCGGTGCAGAGATAGCGGCCCTCGCATGCGGCGAGTACTTCGACCTCCTCGACGCCCCCGTCCAAAGGGTTGCGGCGCCCATGTGCCCGGTGCCGGGCAGCCCTGTCCTGGAGGACCTCTACCTTCCTAACAGCAAATCGATCGTCAGTGCGGTGAAGCGGGTTTTTGAGCGCGGGTAAAGTCTAATGCTTCTGAAGGGGCGCGATCCAGTCACGAGGAAGGAGGCAGCAGATGCGACTCAAGGATAAGGCGGCTATCCTGACGGGCGGAGGAGGCGGGTTGGGAGAGGGCATAGCCCTCTGCCTCGCGAGAGAGGGTGCACGGCTGGTGGTGAGCGACGCGAAGCTGGACCTTGCCGAAGTTGTCGCCGGTAGGATAAAGAAGAAAGGCGGCCAAGCGATAGCCGTTAAGACCGACGTACGCAGCGCGGCTGAGTGCGAAGCCCTCGTCTCCCACGCTGTCGAGGAGATGGGCGCGCTCGACATACTCGTGTGCGCTGCCGGCGTGAGCGGATTTTCGCTCCGGCCGGAATCAGACGATCCGCCGTGGCTTGAGAACCTCTCTGAAGACGATTGGGACCTCACCATAGACGTGAACCTGAAGGGGGTTTTTCTTTGCAACAGGGCGGCCGTTCCGTATTTCAAAAAACAGAAGAGCGGGAAGATAATAAATCTTTCTTCCATAGCCGGCCGGAAAGGCGTTGACTTCATACCACACTACTGCGCGAGCAAGGCAGGCGTGATCGTTTTCAGCCAATCCCTGGCTCTTCAGCTTGCCCCCTTCAATGTCAACGTCAACACGCTCTGTCCGGGGCTCATATGGACGCCCATGTGGGAGGAGGCAGCTCGGGTCCTGTCGATGTCATATCCGGCCTTTAAGGGATTGCCCGTAGAGCAGGTCTTCGGCGCCGCCGTAGGGGCGATGGTTCCGATGAGAAGACCGCAGATGCCGGAGGACATCGGCAACGCCGTAGTCTTCCTCGCCTCTGACGAGGCCAGGGAGATAACGGGCCAAGCCCTGAACGTCGACGGCGGAGCCATTTTTAGCTAAACAGTAAAGTACGATTTTCGAGGCCCTTTTCGCTGATGGGGGGTGCTTGAGAGGAGGTCCGAATGCGCGTAGCCACGCTAAGGGCGCCGAAGAACATTGAGGTCCATGAGAAGGCGGTCCCTACGCCTTCAGACGGCGAGGTCATCCTCAAAGTCGAGTACTGCGGCATCTGTGGCTCGGATGTCCACGGCTACCTGAACGGAGTCATGGTGCCGCCGGGGACGGTGATGGGTCATGAGTGTTCCGGCGTTATAGCAGAAATGGGCAAAGGAGTGGAGGATTTCCACGTGGGAGACCGGGTCGTCGCAAAGCCGATCGCCCAGTGCGGAGAGTGCCCGTCATGCAAGAGAGGGCAATATTCTCTCTGCGTGAAGGCTTTTGACCGGGCGATAGGCATTACCACTGCGCACGACGGCGCAATGGCCGAATTGGTCAAGATAGAATATCCGAAAACAATGCTCTACAGGCTGCCCGACAACGTCTCCTTCGAGCAGGGCGCCCTGGTGGAGCCGCTCGCGACGTCACTCCACGGCGTCCGCTTGTCCCGCTTGAGACCGGGAGATTCCGCAGTAGTCATTGGGGCAGGCACAATCGGTCTCGGGGTGATCCAGTTCCTCAGAGCTGCAGGCGCGGGGCGGATCATAGCGCTTGAGGTATCGGAAGCGAAGGCAGCCCTTGCAGCGAAAGCAGGCGCCGACGCAGTGCTCGACCCCACGAAGGAGGGAGAGGCTGTGCGCGAGCGTATTCTCGGTCTTACCGATGGGATAGGGGCTGAGGTCGTTTACGAGTGCAGCGGCTCTCCCTTTGGGTTCCAGAATGCTCTGTGGTTCTCAAGAGCCGGTGGACAGGTGATGGTCATCGGCATCGTGGACAGGGAAATCCCCTTCAACCCCTTCATGATGGTGCTAGCGGAAACCGAGATGAAGGCCGTCCTCGGCTACTACGACGAGTTCGCTCACGTCCTGCACTTTCTCGAGAGGGGAAGGGTCAATGCGGAAATGCTGATATCCGACGTCATCCCGCTCGATGAGGTCCAGAAGGGCTTCGAAAAACTCCTCTACTCAAGGGATGAGGTGAAGATACTCGTGCGGCCGTAGGGTCTGGAGGACGGCAATGGCAGTGGAGATAACGATACCGAAACTCGGTATGAGCGTCAGCGAAGTGACCCTCGTGGAATGGAAGATCAGCGAGGGCGAGAGGGTCGAGAAGGGCGACATCGTGCTCGTCATCGAAACCCAGAAGACCCAATGGAGGATTGAGGCAGAGGCGGCCGGTTTTGTGCACATCCTTCTGGAAGCCGGAGCCAATGCGGCCATCGGCGCAGTGGTGGGACAGATCGCGAGCAACGCTGACGAGCTGAAGAAGCTCCAGGAAGAAGGGCCTGTGAGCGCGTCTGCTGGTAAAGCGGGCCTTGCGCCTACTTCGGCCCCGGGGCTTCAAGTTCCGTTAGCTGCGGCGAGCAGCGCGGAAGGAGCGGCGGGGCGCACGCGGATGACGCCCGTTGCCAGAAGGATGGCCGAAGAGCACATGATCGATGTCTCGCGCATTGCGGGCACCGGCCCCGGCGGCAGGATCACGCGGGAGGACGTCGAGAAGGTCTTAGGGACAAGGATCGCCGAGGATCAGCCTCCAAAGCCAGGCGTCGATCTCTGTCAAGGCAAGAGGGTGAGGGAATCTATAACCCTGAAGGGCATGCGGAAGGCGATAGCAGACCACATGTTCAGGAGCCTCTCCCGGGCCGCCCAGATAACCGTGATGGGTGAGCTGGACATGAGCGAGGCGGTCAGACTAAGGGACAGTCTCGCACACCACGAAGACGAGATAGGCGCGAAGATCAGCTTCGTTGATATCCTCGTCTATGTCCTCTCCCGGGCGCTCGTCGAACACCGGCACATGAACTGCACCCTTGTCAACGACTACGAACTCAAGATATGGGAGGACATCAACATCGGCGTCGCAGTGGCACTGGGAAGGGAAGGCCTGATCGTGCCAGTCCTGAAGCATGCCGACACGATGACACTCAAGGAGATATCAGACGGGGTGCGAAGGCTGGCAGAAAAGGCCAGAGCAGGCCAGCTTACGCCGGATGAGGCGAGTGGGGGGACCTTCACCCTGACAAGCCTGGGCAGGCGCGGGACTAGTATGTACCAGACGCCTATCCTCAACCAACCCGAGTCCGCGATACTCGCGACGGCTACTATCAGCGATAGGCCGGTGGTCAGGGACGGACAAATCGTCATCGCTCCCATTATGCCTTTCAGCCTGACCTTCGATCACCGAGCGATTAACGGATACGGAGCGGAGGAGTTCATGGGCAGGGTGCAGGCGCTTCTCGCCGCCCCGGGCCTCCTCCTTTAGAGGGGATGTCTCGCTGGCCGTGAAAGAAAGAACCGAGAGCGATAAACAAAAGGAGGAATGATGGAAACGAAAAAACAGCCCGTCCTTCCGCAGGTATCGCAGGTCGGCGTCGTCGTCCGGGACGTCGACCAGGCAATGAAATACTACACGGAGACGTTCGGGATCGGCCCTTTCATGACGGTGGACTTCGTTCCTGAGAAACATTGGCTGAGGGGCAAACCATTTCCGATAAAGCTACGCATAGGCATAGCCCAAATAGGCGCCCTGCAGCTAGAGTTGATCGAGCCAGTTGAGGGCGACGGACCTCACAAGCGCTTTCTCGAAGAGAAAGGCGAAGGTCTCCAACACCTAGGGTTTTTCGTCGACAATTACGACGAGTGGATGGACTACCTGAAAGGAAGAGGGATTGACGTCCTCATGAATGCGGAGACAACCGTCGAGGGCATGGGCAAGGTGCGCGCTGCCTATGCAGAGACGGACAAGAGAGGCGGCGTTCTCTTCGAGTTCATTCAGATCGACAACGGGTAACCGTCCTCCCGAACCGGTATCGAAGACCGCGGACCGAAGGCGTCGCTGCATAGAAATGAGGCTTTCTCCGCAATCTCGCGGCTGCTCGGATGATTGCGCTGCAACAAAAGCGCGCGCGGCAGCCGGCTCAAAGACGCCGACGCTTTTTGATGGAGGAGCGTGCCTTAAGGGGGCAAAGGCGATGGAAGAACGAGACGTCGTTGTGATCGGTGGCGGCCCCGCCGGGTATGCCGCGGCTATCAGGGCCGCGCAACTCGGCGGGAGGGTCGCTCTAGTGGAAAAGGATAAGTTGGGGGGGACTTGCCTCAACCGGGGCTGCATCCCAACGAGCGTATTCGCCCGGGCAGTGGAGTTCCTCGAGATGGGCGCCCAGAGCAAGGACTACGGCATACTCTTCAAAGAGCAGTCCATTGATTTCTCTAAGCTGGCCGCGAGGAAGGACGTGGTGGTGAAGACGCTCATCGGGGGCGTGGGGATGCTGCTCAGAGAGCATGGCGTCGAGATGGAGCAAGGGAGCGCCGCATTTCTTTTGCCTGGCGAGGTTTCTCTGACCCTTACAAGCGGGGAGAAAAAGGTCATAAAGGCTCGAAACGTCGTCGTCGCGACGGGGGGCCGGTGCAGGCAGCTTCCCATCCCGGGAGGCGGAATGGTCCTTGACGCTGGGGCGGCGCTAGAATCGAAAGAAGCGCCGATATCGGTCATACTGCTGGGAGCAGGTTTCATCGGGATGGCCCTGGCGACCATTTTTTCGAAACTTGGCGCTTACGTTGCTGTTGTTGAGAAATCTGAGTTCATGCTCCCGGGTATCGACCGGGAGATCGTGGCCCTGTACGAGAAAGAAGCGAGAAAAGGCAAGATCGCATATTATCCCAGGTGCACTGTCCGAGCAATCGAGGAGGGGCCTGACGGCCAGCGGAGGGTACGCGCCGAGGCGGACGGCCAGGAGATTGTTCTGGACGCCCAGCTCGTTTTCAATACGGAGGAGCGGGAGGCCAATATAGGCGAACTCGGCCTCGATCGCTTCGGCCTCAAATTGAATGGGAAAGGCGGCATCGCCGTAGACGGAGCGATGAAGACGAGCGTCCCCGGAGTATTCGCTGCCGGCGACGCGACGATGGAGCATATGTGGACGGAGGCGGCCTATATGGAAGGCGTCGTGGCGGCAGAAAATGCGATGGGAGGGCAATCCCGCATAAACTATAGCGCCATGCCTTATTGGACGTGTACGATTCCACGGGTTGCCGGCGTGGGACTCACCGAGGAAGAGGCCGTAAAGAAGGATTATGAAACCAAAGTGGCGCGTTATTTCCTGGCCGCGAACGGGATGGCGGTAGCTATTGGGCAGAGGACAGGCATGCTAAAGTTGATCACTGAAAGAAAGTACGGTCAGATCCTCGGCGTGCACATGGTGGGCGCTCAGGCAACGGAGCTTATCGGTGAGGCTTCTTTGGCGGTAAGGCTTGAGCAGACCTGCCGGGATGTCGGGGACGCGATGCATGTCCATCCCTCCGTGTCGGAGGCATTGTGGGAGGCGGCAAGGAGTATTGGAGGCGATTCGATCCACCTCATTCCTGGGAGATAGAAAAGCTGTCGCGCGTGGGGTCGTATGAGCCGCCGATATGACTGCCAGCGGGGAAACCGCAGTCTATCGGCTATTCTTGATAGGCTACGCGAGAGCTTATAGGCTGCAACAGACAATCAACGAGCAGAGGGTGAAGGCGATGCGCTCGACACCCTCTTGCTCGCGGAAGCTTGCCAATGGGACCGGCTCGAATCAGGAGACCTTTCTGTCCCGGCGAAGAGTGTGTAGCGCTATGTCCGAGAAGATCGATTCGACCAGCCCAATCCCTAGGCGCGCTCCAGAGGATCGACAGTCCGGAGCATCAGAACCCTATTGCCGTTTCACTGGAGTGTGCGACGATGACTGTCGAAGGGTGGATCGCCTGACGGCTTCCATAGACGCAAAACCCTTTGAATCAGGCCCGTTCTGTTCCTCACTTTCGCCTTTTCGAATATGTTTCTCAGGTGATTCTTCACCGTTCCCTCACTGATAAAGAGCCTTTCCGCGATCTCGGCATTTCTATAACCCCTCGCGACGTAGGAGACTATCTCGGTCTCTCTGTTGGTGAGATTGCAGTCATCGTTGACGGCATGATCGCTGATCGGCGGATGTACGGGGAGAATCTCCATGGTAATGAAAAAAAGAGGATAATCGGAGTCAACGATGCCTTTGTCTACAATTCTGGAACGGAACAGACACTTCTCGAAAGGGGAAATCGGCATGACCGTTTCTCTCGCTGGAGACGGCTCCAGCCCGCCATTCTGCTCCTTCCTGACCCATTCCTCCATCCGTTGACAGTCCTTCAGAACTGGCTCTGGGATCACCGATTCCGGATTATGCCGCCCGATTTCCGAGACTGCGTCCCTTCTTATGCTTTCACAAATCGTCACGGCCTTTCTATTCGCGAAAAGTACGTTTCTTTTCAAATCAAGGGCTGCGAGTCCCACATCGGCGCTGTCGAGGATCATCTGGAAGAAACTTCCTCTCTCCTCGATTTCCTTCATCGTTTGAATCCTCTCGAATGCCGCGGACATATGAGATGAGACAATGCCTCCGAGAGCCAGATCCTCTTCGCCGAACCTCCTGTTGCCGATCCTGTGAGTGCAGATTGCAGACGTGAGTTTGCCGTTCATCCGGATATAGACCACCATCTGGTGAAGGATCTTCTGCTGCTTGATGAAATCGTTGTAATACTCGGTCTTCTGGAACTCATGGAAAGGCAGAACCTGTTCCATGGAAAGAGCGGACCCCCTGAAGCATCGCATGTTGACGCGATCGAAAGGATTGAGTCTGTGGTAATAGCCGGTATATTGGGGGATCAAATGGCGTTCGATATTCAATTCGAGAGGATCGGCGATCCTATTGTCCTGAGCGATCAGCCAATTGATGGTGCTGTCGGACCGAAATATCCTGCGTATCAGTTTGAGGGTTTGAGACCGTAATGATCCGATGTCCTTCGCGCTTCCGGCGATTCGGGTAAACGCCATCAAGTCCGGAATGCAGCTGGCAGGAAGCTTCGCCAATTCCATCCCCCCGTCGCCCGAAGAATCGTGCATGACCCTCAATCATTCTACAGCGAAAGGGGTTGCAACATCAATCGCCGCAATCAAGGGGAAAGTCGGCTTGGGCGCCTCCAAGCCTAAAAGGGCTCAGGGAGGGACGCAAGATTCCGCGAAAAATGTAACTTTCGTCATATTGACAAGGAATTTGAGGCAGGAGAGAATTGTACAATTCAGGGAACGAAAGGAGGCAAGAAGATGGGAGAATGCACAGGGGGGGAAATCCTCGTAAAGGCTCTCAAAAGAGAAGGGGTGCGATACGTTTTTGGCATCAGCGGACACGGCGTCATAGGGTTGCTGGAAGCGCTGCGCAAAGAGGATGGGATTGATTTCTTCTCCACCAGGCATGAGGAGAATGCGGCCCACATGGCGGACGGCTGGGCAAGGGCCACGGGCCGCGTCGGGGTCTGTTGTTCAACGGTGGGCTCGGGGGCGTCCAACTTGGCCGCCGGGCTGTACGAGGCCTATGCAGACAACTCGCCGGTTCTCGCGATCACCGCCAGTCTGCAAAGTGCCATTGGCTACCCCTTTGTGGGCGCCCTCGAGGACTTGGACAGCCTCTCTCTCTACCGTCCCATCACGAAGTGGAATGCGGCGGTCCATCAGTGGTCGAGAATCCCCGAGCTGGTCCAAAGAGCTTTCCGGGAGGCTACAACGGGAAGACCGGGTCCAGTCCATTTGGACATACCCTTGGATCTCCTGTTGCAGAAGGGAGAGGCCGCGGAGCTGGCAGTTCCCGAGAGATATCGCCCTTCGGGCCGGTTGAGAGGGGATCAGGAGCTGACCGACAGGGCGGCTCGAATGCTCCTCGAAGCTGAAAGGCCTCTCCTGGTGGCCGGAGGCGGTGTGATTGCCTCGGAGGCTTGGGAGGAGTTTCAAAACCTGGCGGACCGTCTTGGCGCCGCTGCTACGTGCACCCCCATGGGTTCAGGCAGCGTTTCCTCCCGTCATAGCCGCTTTTTCGGCGATGGCGGGTGGCTCGGCGGGAATGGCGTCATGCGGGCTCTCCAGGAAGCCGACGTCATTTTGGCGGTGGGCTGCCATTTCACATCTTGGCTCGGGCTCGGCAAGCCTCCTGTGATGCAGCCCCGACCCCAGCAGAAGATCATTCATGTTGACATCGATCCGACCCAGCTCGGCAAGAAGGTTGCCATCGACATCGGCATTGCCGGGGACGCGAAGGCCGTTCTGGCCGATCTGCTTCTTGCCGTGAGCCAATATCGAGGGAAAGGCAAGGCGGACGGGGCATGGGTCGAAGGGCTTGCGGAAACCTATCGACATTACCTGAAAAGCCTGGAGCCGATGCTCGGGCGAGAGGCTGGCCCCATAACCATGGGGAGACTCGCAAAGGAGGTGGCCGGATATCTGGCCGATAAGGAAGCCACGGTGATCATCGACGGGGGCATGGTTTTTCACTGGGCTTTCACGTACCTCCACGCCCATGGCCCCCGGCGCAGATTCTTTTCTCCCGGAGGGGGTCACCTGGGTTCCGGCCATCCCTTCGCCAATGCCGCTAAACTTGCCTTTCCCGATCATCCGGCGGTGAACTTCTGCGGGGACGGCGCCTTTGGACTGACCCTGCAAGAATTGGATACGGCCGTGCGGCACAAGTTGCCCGTAGTCCATGTGATCAACAACGACGGCGGTTGGGGAATGTGCAAGGCCGGGGCGTGGGCCCTCTATGGGGAAAAGGCCAATGACGGAATCGATCAGGATTTTTCTTCCGCAGATTATGCAGAGATCGCAAAAGGTTTCGGCTGCTATGGAGAGCGGGTAGCAAACCCGCGCGACATCAAGGCGGCCCTTGAGAGGGCTTTCGGCTCAGGCAAGCCGGCTGTCTTGAATGTAGCAACCCAGCTGGTCCCCCATCCCATGTTCGCTGTCATGGCGCAGGTGGTCTTTCAAGGCGTTCCCCTTTCCATGCCCGCCGGGCCCCCACCTTAAGGCAAAGATGCTGTGAGCATGGAGAAAGCCATGCGGAAGATGCGCGGCCTGTGCTAAGAAAAGTTGATGGCACAGGCCGCAGGCTCAGGCTTCTCCTGTGAGCGAGGGATCGACTGAACTGGCAAGCCAAGGCTCTGCCAGATTAGACGCATTGATGCTTTCGAAAATGACGGATTCCCGTCATTGATTTCTCTTGTCCCACGTGGGATAAAGAGCAGTAAAGGCAAAGGGGTCTCATGGGCAGGAGACAGAAGTCCGTCGATCTTAGAACGGTTTGTGTCAAACGACAAAAGGAGGGAGATATGAAGGCAAAAGCAGTATGTTTCATTCTTCTGGGAGTCTGCGTGGTTCTCCTTGCATCGGCGAAGCCGGCGACTGCCGCCGAAGAAAACGTATTGAAGATCGGCGGCCTTTACTGTCTCACGGGATTTGGGTCTGGCGCCGAGGCGTATGTGGCAAAGGGCTCTCAGCTCGGAGAGGAGTGGATAAACGAAAAGGGAGGGCTCACGATAAAAGGCCAGAAGATCCCCGTCAAGCTCGTCATCGAAGATATGAAAGGGACTGCTGACGGGGCCGTGGCTGCCGCCACGAAGCTGGCCTTCGATCACAAGGTAAAATTCGTCGTCGGGACGGTTGTCCCCTTCATGGTCCAGGCCGCGGGGAGTGTCCTGGAACCTGCAAAGATCGTCCGGGTCCTGCTGTACAACTGCGCGATGCCAAACGAGTACGGCCCCAAGACTCCCTATGCGTTCCTGTGCCAGGACGCCACGGTAG
>CAYZAF010000331.1:0-5771 GCA_964476435.1 uncultured Syntrophaceae bacterium | reverse complement strand
AGCGATTTATCCATCTTCACGAATTCCATGGAGGCGAACCGGAGGTCGTGGCTCAAGCCCTCGCTCATGCCGCTCCACGTCCTGAGGAGGCGGCCCTGCAGCTCGTATGCGCTTCCATTCATCTCTACATTCACGCTCAATATCTCGTCCTCCTGGAGCTTGAGAGATTTGTCGTAGCTGAACCGCGCCCCGCCCAGGGATATGTCTATCACATTGACCGGCGTCCCGCAGATCGTTACGGAGAGTTTGCTGTGAGTCGTGGGAGCAACCCGGTAGGCCATCCTGATGCTGTAAGGTCCGGCCTCTCCGGTCTTCTCTACCTTGAGGGCCTTCACGGTCCGGCCGGAGCTGAGGCTGTAGTCGATGAATTCCAGGATCCTCGCCGGGAAGCCATGACGCACCATTACCTCGTTCTTCCTGAAAAGATAGGTGACGACGATCTCCCTGGAGAGCATCGATCTTAACACGGGAGGGTCGGTCTGGGCGAGGATCGCAGTCTGCCCTTCCACATCGTATATGGTGGAGCTCTTGACGCGGATTCTCTCCTTCGTGGCGTCCAGCTCCGTGACGATTCTGACGCTGAGGCCCGGTTTCAAGTCCATGTGTATATATGATCGGTACGAAAGGGAGAGTAGTTAAGTCACGGCTGCCGATGCCCAAATGTTTTGAGAAGGGAAAAGGCGGACCTATTTGAACTTGTGGAGATCCTTGTTCTTTTCGTAGAGTATCTTCAGGCCGTTCAGGGTAAGAAATTCGTCCACCTCGTCGAGGGAGCGCGATTCCTGAAACACGAGATTGGCAAGGCCGCCGGTTGCTATGACCCAGGGCTTGGTGCCGACCGCTTCTTTCATCCGTGCCACTATGCCGTCCACGAGGCTGACGTACCCGTAGACAGTGCCTGCCTGCATGGCCGTGACAGTGTTCCTTCCGATGATCTCTTTCGGCATGATGAGCTGGACCCTGGGGAGCTTCGATGCTCGCTCGAAGAGGGCCTCCAGGGAAATCATGACGCCTGGGGCTATGGCCCCGCCCACGTATTCCCCTTTGGGCGTGACATAGTCAAAGGTGGTGGCAGTGCCGAAATCGACGATGATGAGCGCCTTCTTGTGCTTCTCGTAGCCGGCCACCGCGTTGACGATGCGGTCCGCGCCTACCTCCTGGGGGTTCTCATAGAGAATGGGCATTCCTGTTTTCATGCCTGGCTCGACAATGAGGGGCTGCACGCCGATATATTTCCTGCAGATGGACTGGAACGGCACGAGCAGCGGGGGTACCACGCAGGAAATGATCACGCTCTGTATGTCAACGAGCCGGACCTTTTCGAAATAGAGCATGCTGTTGAGCACGATCGCGTACTCGTCGGCGGTCCTATCGAGGACCGTGCTCACTCGCCAATGGTTGATGAGCGTGTCGCCCCTGTAAACGCCGAAGACAATATTAGTGTTTCCAATGTCGATGACGAGAAGCATGTTAGACGACAACATCCCCGGCGATCACCCTGGTGACGACGCCGTTCTCGTTGAGGAGCAAGGCCCCGTCCCTGTCGATACCTTCAGAAACCCCTCGGAATACCCTGTCCATCTGGCTGATCTCCATGTACGTGCCCCTCACCTTTGCCTGCTCTTCCCACAGGCTGCAGATCCTCTCCAGGCCCTCACGCCTGCCCCTCTCGTAGTACGTTTCGAGGCTACCCAATAGGATGCCACAGATACGCGCCCTTTCAAAGCAGTTTTTGGTCTCCATGAGCAGCGAGGTCGCCCTGTCCGCGAGATCGGCGTCCATGTCTCTCCTGTCCATGTTGATGTTGAGGCCGATGCCGACGACCACGAAGCGTACTGCGTCTGCTTCGATGGATAGGTCGATGAGAGTGCCGCACACCTTTCTGCTGCCGATAAGCACGTCATTGGGCCATTTGAGGCGGGGCTCGACGCCGGCCCTTTTCAGCGTGTCGAAGGCAGCGAGGGATGAGATGAAGCTCAACGGGTAAACGGAAGCCGGATGGACTGACGGTCTCAAAACGACAGATACATACAGGTTCTTGGCATGGGGAGAATACCATTGCCGCGAGAGCCTTCCCCTTCCCGCGATCTGCGATTCGGCAACAACGCACGTGCCCTCGTCTGCGCCCTCGATGGCGAGGCGGAAGGCGAGGGCGTTCGTGGAATCCAGGGAGTCTCTGTAGACTATTTCGCGCCCCACGAAGGACGTCTCCAGGAAGCGCTCGATCTCCCACGGATAGAGTCTGTCCGGTGCGCTGAGGAGGCGGTACCCCGCGCCTTTAAGCTTTTCGAACGTGTAACCCATCTTCTCGAGGTGCTTCAGCTGCTTCCAGACCGCGGTCCTCGTGATCCTCAGTCTCGAGGCAATGGAATCGCCCGATACGTAAGTTTCGCTTCCGCGGAGAAAGGCGAGAATCGCGTCTGCCCTATTCATTTTCTATGTTGTCGTAATGGGAGAGAAACATGCTGAACGAGGCCCTCCCCTGCGAAAGGGAGCGGATGTCTGTGGAATAGCCGAACATCTTCGTGAGAGGGGCATGGGCATCTACCACGGTGATCCTGTCCTGGGCTGATATGTTCACGATCTGGCACTTTCTCGCGTGGAGGTCGGAGATGATCTCGCCCAAGAATTCGTTGGGCGTTGTCACGGCGAGAGACATGATGGGCACGAGGAGGAGGGGCCCCGCCAGCTGGCATGCCTCCTTGAAGCCGTCGTAGGCGGCCATTTTCAAGGTGAGCCGCGCGAATTCAGGATTGTTGTAAGCGGCCTTCAGGATCTCGATGCGCACGTCCGTCAAGGGGAAGCCTTTGATAGGTCCTATCTGGGCCGCCTCCTGAATGCCCTCCTCAACTGCCGAAAGATAGGGGAATTCGGGCTCAGAGTCTAGGATTTTCGGCACGATCAGAATGCCTTCCCCCCTCTTCGTCGCAAAGAGCGCAAGGGCCACCGATCCCTTGTAGGTGATGTTGTTGATCACCTTGTCGAACGAGTGCTCGATTGAAGCCTGGCCCCCCACCGTCTCCTTGTAGACGACCTGGGGCTTACCCACGAGGAGGTCGACACCGAACTCCTCCCTGATCCTCCTGGTGATCACGTCAAGGTGGAGCTCTCCCATGCCGGATACTATGGTCTGGTAGGAATCTTCCTCCGTCTTCACCACGAACGTCGGGTCTTCTTCTCCGATCCGCTGAAGCACCTGAATGAGCTTCTCCTGGTCCGCGTTGCGCCTCGGCTCTACAGCGATGGAGATGACGGGCTGGTACATGCCTATGGGCTCGAGCACGATGGGCCTGGTTCTCACGAGGGTATGGCCGGTGGAGGAATCCTTGAGCCCGACGATGCCTACGATGGCCCCAACCCGTGCTTCCTCGACCCTCTCCTTGTGGTTTGCGTGGATCTTGTAAATCCTCGACACCTTTTCTTTCTTGCCGAGGTTCACGTTGTAGACCTCCTCACCCACGCCCAGTTTTCCCGAATAGATCCTTATATAGACGAGCTTTCTCCCTTCCTCCATGAATACTTTGAAGACAAGGGCGCATAAGTCTTCCTCCAGTTTCGCCTCCCGGAATTCCGCCTCTCCGGTATCAGGGTTGACCCCTTCAACGGGAGGCACGTCGAGGGGGGAAGGAAGGTAATGGACGATCGCATCGAGGAGCGGCTGGATGCCTTTGTTCTTCAGGGCGGCCCCGCAGACGACAGGGACGCACGCGAGGTCCATCGTGCCTTTCCTGATCACCTGGCGGATGAGCTGGTCATCGATGGTCTCGCCTTCGAGGTACCTTTCCATGAAATGGTCGTCGAGGAGGGAGAGCTTCTCGAAGAGCTTCTCGCGGTATTCCTGAGCCTTTTCAGCTGCGTCGAGGGGGATGGCCACTTCGTGGAAGGTGGCGCCCAGCGATTCTTCATCCCAAGCTACGGCCTTCATGGTCACGAGGTCAACGATGCCGTAGAAGCTCTCTTCGATGCCGAGGGGTATCTGGAGCACTATGGCATTGGTACCGAGCTTCTCCGCCATCATGTCGACGACGCGAAAAAAATCGGCCCCCGGCCTATCGAGCTTGTTGACAAAGGCGAGCCTCGGCACGCGGTACTTGTCAGCCTGGTGCCAGACCGTCTCCGACTGGGGCTCCACTCCCTCGACCCCGGAGAAGACCTCCACCATGCCGTCGAGGATCCTCAGGGACCGCTCCACCTCTATAGTAAAATCCACGTGCCCGGGGGTGTCTATGATCTGAACCTCATGGTTGTTCCAGTAGCAGGTGGTCACCGCTGAGGTGATGGTAATGCCCCGCTCCTGTTCCTGCCGCAGGTAGTCCATGGTGGCAGTGCCTTCGTGGACCTCTCCCATCTTGTACGTTTTGCCCGTGTAGAAGAGGATGCGCTCGGTCACGGTCGTCTTACCCGCGTCGATATGGGCTGCTATGCCTATGTTCCTGATGCGCGATACGCGCAGGACCTCCCGTTTCACGGTAAACAATATGTACAATAACGCCTGAAAAGTCAACAGGTGCCTGGCAATCCGACCATCCGGGCGCGTTGCGGACAAGCGGTACCCACTCACCTACGGACTGCATTTCCTCCGTAGAATTCCCCCTCTTTCGGCAGGCCGTTCTCTCCGTGCCTGCCCCTCCTGGCAGGCTATTCCTTCCGATTCGCTAAAACGCCTACAGAAACATGGGTGACCTCTTCTCTCCGGGGTTCTCCCTGTCCCACTGTGACGCTCCCTCACCCCAGAATACCAGACGCCGTCCGCTTACGAAGGCTATTCCTTCCGATTCGCTAGCGCTTCCGCGCTGACCCGTTTACCACTCCATACTCGCTCACGCTCGATTGCGAAACCACCCGCGGCCTCGTAAGTGTGGTGGCCGCGGGTTCTTGCCCTTTCGCTTCGCCACCTGGCTCTCCGCAAACAGGAACGCCCTACTGTCAGGTATGTGCCTCGGTTCGGCGCGGGATTAGGGAGAAGCCCCGCACCAGTAGGGACGGGGCTTGCCTATTGATTCCCCTTCACGCTCGCCTTCCGTTTACGGGTACCCCAGCACTCCAGCGATGCGAATCGAGAAGGAACAGCCTTCCGCGGACGGGGTAAGGCGAAGGCCCGGATCAATCCCAACGGCCCCGGAACTCTGGGTTTCGAGGGTCCCTGGTTTGGCGCGGCGGTAGCCGTCGTCGGGCTTTTTTGCAAAGGGATAATACATGCATTCCTCTGTACCGCCGGATGCACCAGCGCGCTACCCCCGTAGCACTGTAGCTGCTCTCAACACGTCTCATTGGACGGGGGTGCCCCGCTAAGGCAGGTGTATCTGTCTCTATCCTAGCTGGTGCGTCCGGCCGGTGTGGACAACGGCGTGGAGGGATCGATGATATGTGGATGCGATCTGAGCCGTGCTGGCGGGAGACTGTACAATGGTAGCCGGGAACCCAACTTCAGGACTTGTTAAAGTTGGGTGGCAAACGTCGGAGGCCGCATGGCGAAGAGCGCGCCGCAGAGCGCGATCCTGAACATGCGGTTGGCCACACCAATCATAAAACCGTTCTTACCGGTATTCCGCCAGACCGAACGCAGAAAATAGAAAGGCCGGTCCCTTCCGACCGTGCTTTTTGGTCGAAAGGAACCGGCCTGGAATGCTGAAGAAAAGGGTCTAGCCGACTCTCACGACAAGGGCACCCGCTGTATCCCCGGCAGCGCAGCCGGTGAAAAGGCCGTACCCGCCGCCGAGGATCGCGAGCTCCTCGATCAACTCGGCAATGGCCCTGCCTGCAGTCGGGCC
>CAYZAF010000330.1:0-6259 GCA_964476435.1 uncultured Syntrophaceae bacterium | reverse complement strand
CAATTATCTGCTCCGGACGCACAAGATGGTTTACGAGCCCATGAGGGAGTCGCACGTGGACTCCTGCCTCAGCCTGTCCCGGAACTGGTGCGAGGCACGCCAGTGCGAAGAGGACCTGAGTCTCGGAAGCGAAGGGGAGGCAACGCGGGAAGCCCTCCTGAACTTCCGCACCCTGGGGCTGGATGGGGGGGTCATCCTCGTCAACAATAGGGTCGAGGCCTTCACCCTGGGAGAACTGCTCAACCGGGAAACGGCAGTCGTGCACACCGAGAAGGCCAACGTGGAGATCCGGGGCCTCTACGCCCTAATAAACCAGCAGTTCTGCGAGAATAGGTGGCGCGACGTGCCCTCCGTCAACCGGGAGCAGGACCTTGGGGAGCCCGGTCTGCGCAAGGCGAAGCTTTCCTACAACCCCGATCACATGGCAGAGAAGTTCCGGCTCCGGCTGCGGGAGCTCTAGCAAGAAGCCCACATGAGGGCCGCCCGCATAGGGTCGCAAGTCCGAACCGGCCTCCCGATCAGGTCCGGGCCTTCCTGCCGAGCCTTTTTTCCACCGATTCGATTTTTTGCAAGAGCCTGCCCTCTTTTCCTTTGCGGATGTCGAGCTTCACGTTCGCATAGACCCTCCCGCAATCAGGCTCCAGCAGCGCGTACGCGTCGGCCACGACTTTTAGCGCCTCTTCGAGCCGTGGGAATTCCATTATGGTGCCCATGGGTGTGAGCCGGTAATCGAGGTGCCGCGCATCGATCATGGCGATGATCCTCGCCACGTAGGCGCTCACGCTTTCCCCCTTGTCCGTAGGAAACATGGTCAATTCTGCCAATATGGACATGCAAACCCCCTTTTTCGTGCCTCTCTATCGCCCCTTTTAGCGCTCTATCCTTCCGAAGTGGAGCTTCCTGTGGTTTATCGTAAAACCCTGTTGCCCGAGCATGCGCAAATCGAGTCCCACCCTCTCTGAGAATGACCGTACAACCACCGTACCTCCTGTTTGGGGCGCCTCGATGAAAAGCTCGCCCCCCAAAGAAAGCACCACGTGGTCGATAGAATCCGGTCGGCCCTCCTTAGAAAGAAAGATGAGGTCCCCCGCACGGAGATCACGGGCAAGGATGCGGCCAGCCGCGAGCCACTGGTCATGGGCATCCCTCGGCACCTCTGTGCCCAACGTGCGAAAAACGAGATTGACGAGACCGGAGCAATCGACCCCCGCGGCGACGGTTGATGCGGGCAGAGGCATGCTGCGTCCGCCCCAGAGGTAAGGCACGCCGAGAAAAAGGCGGGCGAGGTCTGCGAGCTCCTGGCCGGCGCGCCGGCCTGTGGACACGGGGCTGGGAAAGGCCGTCGCGTCTTTTTTCGGAACCCAGCCAACCCTGTTGTAGGCGAGGGAGATCTCGAAAAAGCCTTTCTTTTCTCCCCGCAGTAGCAACTTCGTGCCCATGGACAGATAAGACAGGACTGGCGCATCGGCAGACGGGCGGGCAGCAACAGTCGCATACGCGGCCCTGATCAACCCATTGTAGATCGGCGGCTCTTCCACCCTGGCAACATCCCTTCTCCGCACCCAACCGGGATACCCGCCCCACCCCCCGGGGCCGAGGAACTTTCGCTGCTCCAATGCCTCCACCCGAAGCCAATCTTCCGTCTCGTCCGTGACGAGGAGCACCTCGTTATAGAGAAGCTGGCTCTCCTGCCCCTCATCGTGCCTGTCAGCTTCCGCGGCGTCCAGAGGCCTTCTTCTCAAGCTGGCCACCGGTGTTGCAACTATCCCGTACGCCTTCACTCGTCCCTCTTGGCGGGAAGACCCCCGCAACCTGCCCCGGTCCTCACCGTAACCGACCTTACGACTTTTCACGCTTCCTTTTGTTCAAGGCTGCCCATCGTCCCCGGGGGGCGGCGCCACTTCGTTTTCCTGCTGCTGTGCCGCTTCCTCGTAATCCTCAACCACGATGCCCCTCTTCACCATGATGTGATAGATCAGCTGCGCCCTCTTCTGCACGAAGCGGTCCGTGCCGTTCGCCTTGTACCGCCGGGGGTTGGGGAGTACCGCGGCGAGCCTGGCCGCCTCTTCCGGCCCGAGGGACGCTGCCGGCTTCCCGAAATAGGCCAGAGAAGCCGCCTGAACGCCGAAGACCCCCTCACCCCACTCGACGACATTCAGGTAAAGCTCCAGAATCCGCCTCTTGGAGAGGGTCCTTTCCATTCGCCACGTGATAACGGCCTCGGTCAGTTTTCTCAGAGGGCTCTTTGTGGGTGATAAATAAAGATTCTTCACCAATTGCTGGCTTATCGTACTCCCGCCGAACTTGAACGTCCCCCTCTCGAGATCTTTTTCGAGCGCCTTTTCCATGGCGTCAAAGTCGAAGCCCTTGTGGGACCAGAATTTGTCATCCTCCGAAATTATCACCGCTTTCACCACGTAAGGCGAGATGTGGGAAAAGCTGACCCATTTCTTTTGAATCTTCACCGCCTTCCCTCTGCCCCTCCACTCCCGTTCCCTATACTCCATGAAGGCGGTCTTCCCCGGGTTCTTCTTCTTCAGTCTGGCGATGTCGGGATAGACAGAATAGAAGGCAATACACGCGAGCACTGCGAGAAGAAGGAGCGTGAGGAACCATCTGACGAGCTTCAATCCGCTTCCCGGCCCTCCTTTTGTCCGTCCTCTTTCATTAGCACACGAGAGACAGGGCGTAAACAACTTTGTGGTGGGGCAATGGATCAGGGGCAGCTACGGCGAAAAGCAGGTTGTTTTATCACTCCTCCATCTCGGCAAGGGCAATCTCTGCGGCAAACTGCACGCCACCGTCCTCGTCATTGAGGGCGGTTATGAGGTGGCGGGCAGCCCTCTCGTCCCTTATCTTCCCGAGGGTCCAGGCAGCCCATCGTCTGATGTTTCTATCTTTGTCGGTGAGCGATTCGATGAGGATCGGGACAGCGCCTTTTCCTATCCTGGACAGCGCAAGGGCGGCGCCCTCGCGCACGTACCTCGCCTCGTCCTTAAGGGCGAGCACAAGGGGCTTGATGGCCTTTGTATCCCTTATCTCACCAAGGGCATTCGCAGCACCCCACCGGACGCCCCAATCCTTGTCCTCCAAGGCTGCGACGAGGGCGGCCACTGCTTTCCTATCCCTGAGCTCTCCCAGGGAATTGACCGCCTCCTCACGAACGTACTTGTTTGCGTCGCCCAGGGCTTCGATGAGGGCGGCCACGGCCCTCTTGTCCTTTGTCTCTCCGAGGGCCGCTACCGCCCCCTCGCGGACGTACTTGTTCTCGTCTTTTGTCGCTCTCCCCAAGGGGGCAAGAACCGCCTCGCTCTTTATCCCGCCCAGAATGTGGGTCACCCTCCACCTCACATCCCAGTCCTCGTCGTCGAGCAGCTTTACCACTTCATGGAGGACCATCTCTCCGAGACCCGAAACAGCTGCCTCAGCGGTCCTCCTCACCGATTCTTCGTCATCCTTGAGCGCAGATATGAGCGACATAACGGACTTCTCGTCCTTGATCTTGCCCAGGGCCGAGATGGCCCCTTCACGCACATATCTGTCGGCGTCTCCGAGGGCCTCCATGAGCGGCCCAACGGCCAGCCTGTGGCCGATCTCGCCGAGGGCCCATGCAGCCCCTTCCCTCACGTATTCATCCTCATCCTTAAGCGCTTCGATCAAAGGCTGTACCGCTCTTGAACGCCTCAGCTTGCCGAGGATCTCGGTTGCCTTGAAACGCTTCTCCCAGTCTGAGCTTTTCAGGTCTTGGAGCAGCTGCTCCGTGTCATGCTGGTCCCGTGACATTCCCCTCTCTACCCTCCAGTGCATATTCTTCTATCACAACGAAAGGCATTATGAAACAGATTTTATTCAATCGGTCCTGATTGACAAAGGGGGTACGATAAAATAAGATAAGGTGCGTCCATTCTTTCGCTCGTTTTCGTGTGGGGACCCATGACGCCAAAGGCAACGCATAAGCAAACCTGGAACGATCAAGAGCTGTCCATACTTCACCATGTGGCGCAGCACATCAGCAGCAACCTCGAGTTGAACGATCTCCTCGCCCACATCGTGGGGATGGTGATCAACGTAACGGGCGCCGACTCTTGTTTCATTTACCTCTACGACGGGCAGAACGATCGGCTGAGTTTGAAAGCAGCCAATGCCGGGCAGAGGGACATCGTCGGAGAGATCACACTGAGGCTCGGCGAAGGCGTGACCGGATGGGCTGCCAAGGAGAAGAAGCCCGTGGCCCTGTCGAGCAAGGCGTACAAGGATCCGAGGTTCAAGAGCTTCACTAATCTGGCCGAGGACAAGTTCGAGGCCTTTCTTGCAATACCGATCCTGTCCAAAGACAAGATCATCGGGGTAATGAACATCCACCACAAGAAGGAGCATGAATACCCTGAAGCCCAGATAAACCTGCTTTTCACCGTTTCCAAGTATCTCGGCAGCGCCATTCAGAATGCCATGATTTACGACGAGGTGAACAAGAAGGCCAAGCAGCTCGACCTCCTCTCCGAGGTGAGCCGCACCATCGTTTCCGGCTACTACCTGAAAGAAATCCTTCAACTCATCGTCACCATGACCGCCCAGGTCATGGGTTCGAAGATCTGCTCCATCATGCTCCTCGATGAAAAGAAGCAGGAACTCGTGATCGCCGCGACTCAAAGCCTGAGCCAGGCTTACTTGAGCAAGCCGAACCTCAAGATCGGCCAGTCGATCAGCGGGAGAGTGGTCATTGAGAAGAGGCCCATAAGCGTCGTGGACGTGACGAATGAGCCGGGTTACATGTATCCCGAAGTGGCCAGAAAAGAGGGCGTGATCTCGATGATCGGTGTGCCCATGATGATCAAGGACAGGGTCATCGGCGTTATCAACAGCTATACCCAGAGAGAACACAGGTTTTCGGAAGAAGAGATCGATATCCTTCAGGCTATTGCAAACCAGGCCGCGGTCGCCATCGAGAACACGCGCCTCGATCAGGAAATTCTCTCCGCAAAAGAGGCCCTGGAGACGAGAAAGATCGTGGAGAGGGCAAAGGGCGTGCTCATGAAAGAGCTCGCCATCGGGGAAGATGACGCGTACCGGAAGATCCACAAGAAGAGTATGGATCTGCGCAAGACCATGAGGGAGGTGGCCGAAGCCATCATCATGGCAGCCGACATACGGCGGTAAGGAAGGGCCTCACGGAAGCGCTTGACAGGAGGGCCGTATTGGCTTATACTTGACAAATAGAAGACATTGACGTCTTTTACCAGCCGAGCTAGAAGATATCGACGAAGCTGAAGAAGGACGACGGCGTCCCATTTCCCGAAGGGAGATGAGGGCGCCTTTTTTGTTATATGGACAGGTCACACAGCAGCAAGATCGATGAGGGAAGAGATGGCGACCCGAGTAAATAGCCAGGGCCTCAAACAGGACGGAGACGGCGCCGATCGGCCAAGGCACGAGGTCGGGCATAGCGGCCCATGTCCGCAAGATAGGGTGATGCCCTTTGAAATCCTCGTGAAAAGATTGTCGCCCACGCTGAAGAGGATAACGGGCAAGCTCAACGGCCACTTCTCGTTCGTGGACGATCAGGATCTCTATCAGGAGGCGCTCATCCATCTGTGGTCCCATTTCAGGACAGGCGACCTGGCGGACAAGACTGACAGTTACATGCTCCAGGGCTGCTACTTTCATCTCAAGAACTACTTAAGGAAGACCCAGGATTCCGCTGTGCTCCTCAGCCTCAACAGCTTGCCCGATGAGGACGGGCCGCGATTCGAGGAGATGCTCATGGCCAAGACCCCGGCCTCGTACGACGAGGCAGAAGGCAACCTCCAGATAGAGGCCATGGCGGGAAGCGGCATCACCCAGAGGGAGAAGGACGTGCTATTCTTCTGCCTCGAGGGCATGACAACGAGGGAGATCGGAAAGAAGCTCGGCATCTCGCACGTGAGCGTCGTAAAGATCCGCAGCAAGATAAGGGAAAAATACGACAGACTGAATAAGACCCCCGATCAGGAAACTAAAGCAAGGGATCGCGCATCCAGACCCCGCCGCACGGAGCGCGAGCTAATGCCTGCGTCCACTCTCAAGTGTGTGGCAGTCTAGTGTTGTGTCAAGCGACCATTGTCGCATGAGCGAAGGACTTGTCTGCCTGAAAGACGGCACTGACTCAAAGATAACCCCACCGCCCGCTTACGAAGGCTTTTCCTTCCGATTCGCTTGAGCGCTTCCGGTGCCGACCCGTCCATACGCAAGACTCGCTCACGCTCGATTGCGAAACGACCCG
>CAYZAF010000329.1:0-11816 GCA_964476435.1 uncultured Syntrophaceae bacterium | reverse complement strand
TTCTTGCGCAAAGCGCCCCTGCCTTCAAGGTACATGAGATGGGCAAAGACCTCTTCCGTGGCCAGGAGCTTCTGCAGGTCGGGCACCGAAGCCCACGAGTCGGCATCGACCACATTCCAGGTTATCCTTGAAGCCAGCTCGTAGATGGACTTGCCGCCGCCTTTCAGCTCTTCCATGATCTCGGAAGCCCTCGCACGATGGTGCTCCTTCAGCTCGCCGATGCGCTCCCTGAACCCGGTAAAGGGGTCTCCGTGACCCGGCAGAATGAGCCGGACATCCAGGGGATAGATGTTGTCGAGGCTCTGCAGGTAGTCACGGAGTGGGTCCTCCGTATCGGACCTGGCGTGGATCCCGGGCGTTATGTCGGAGAGGAGATGGTCTCCGGCGATGAGAAGCCTCTTCTCAGCTTCGTAGAGGCACATATGGCCGCGGCTGTGGCCCGGCGTCTCCACGCAGCGGAGCCGATACTCCCCGGCAGAGAGCGTGTCTCCGTCTTTGACGAACCGGAAGGGCCAGGCCCCCAATTTGTGCAACTGCAGCGTTACCTCCGGCGGAAGGATCTCCCTGATCTCCCTGTAGGGGAATCCGGTCATGGTCGCAAAGGTGCGAAAATCGGCAAACCAGGCGCCCGATCTCACCCTTTCGATGGTCTCTGCTTCCCGCCTGTCGATGAGGATCATTGACCCGTCGCGGGTCAAGCGGGAGACAAGGTCGAAATGGTCGGGATGGGAGTGGGTGATGAAGAAATCGCTCTTGGCCGGGTCCACGTCGATCAGGCGCAAGCCCTCTTCCATTGCTTGCATGCAGGGATCGAGGTCCATCCCTGTGTCGATGATGAGGTTGCGCCCACGCCCTTTGATGGCATACGCATTGACCGACCCGAGAAGGGATGCGGGCAGAGGGATGCGGATCCTGTAAAAAAGGGGCGCGATCTCTTCGACCATCGATTCTTTGTCCAAAGCGTGTGGCAATAGGGGAGAAGTTGAGAATCGCCTAAAGCTCAAGGGGCTTACCTTAAGTCATTGCCTCAGGCTGCCTCCTGCAGGAGTGCTGCGGGAAGAAGACCGGCAGCCTGCCCCTTCATGGCCTTGCCTCCTTCTGGGTCTGTCGTGTCTCTATCTTCAGGGCCTTTCCCCGGGTCAATGCCTCCGCAACCTTGCGTCTCGCGTCGTTGAGGATGCGTCCGAAGGTGGCCCTCGATATCTTCATTTCGCGCGCCGCATCCTCGTGATAGCGTCCCTCGTAGTCGGCGAGCCGGAGCGCCTCCAACTCGTCAAGACTCAGGGCCACTTCCTCCAGCTCCACTGAGGGAACGCCCTTTGGCTTGAAGTAGCAGCAATCGGGGACACAGCCTATGCACCGTTCTTTCTTCGGTCTCGGCATTGTGGTATTGTAAGCATATGATCGTAAACTTGTCAAGAGCCAGATAGGGTCAGCGCCATTGCTGCGTCCCTAGTATAATAATTGCGGGCACGCTGAGGAGGGCCATTCTCCAGAAATGGCCCTTGAGGCTGCATCTTCAAAGCTCTCTCTCGATCCGGGGCGTCGAAAGGGTCCTGAGAGAAGCGTCAGACGATCTGTGGGGAAGGGGGCTTTCCTAAAGGCACCTTTAGCTCCTTCCCGGGGTCAGGAAAGTATTCGTTTATGAAGGGGCGGGCCCCTTTGCTTTCGACAATATTGTCGATCCGAACCCTTCGGCTTCGACACTTTTTCTGCCTTTTCTTTTCAACTGCGGACCAGGGCATCGGCGAACGACCATGCCCGTTTATAAGGCAGCCTATTGACAATTCGGCACATAACTTGCATAATTATGTATCATACATAGCATACAAAGCGAGCCTTCCAGTCGCTGCCCGCGTTCTTGAAACGAAAGGACGATACCATGAAAAATAGAAAGAATGTCACCAAGGCGCACGAAGACGAGTGGGATATCGACGAGATTGAGGTGCCTGACGAGGGAAGCCTCGACAGGACCCTTGTCCTGAGAAGGGAGCCCGTGCCGAGGAAGACACACCTCATGGCCGCCGGGGTAAAGGAGATAAGGTGCATCTCTTGCGCTCAAATCAGGCCAATAGCGGGAGCCGAGGATCTCGGCGAAGGCTGGATATGTGAAGATTGCCTATCCGATACGGCTGAGAAGCGCAAAGCCGTCTGAAGAGGGCGACCGAAAGCCAGTGCCTTATGGACCTCTTTTTCTCCCATTGATGTTCGCGCCTGCCCTGTTCTCAGCCCTTCGGCGTCTCTTTAAGGATCCGAAGGGCGAACAGGGGCCCCAATCAACAGATCCCCATCACAGGTAAGCGCATCACTTTTCCAATGGCGTGAAGTGGTCCCTTCTGTTCTTGGCCCACGCTGCCTCGTCATGGCCTGGGTCGAGAGGCTTCTCTTTTCCGTAGGAGATGGTTTCGAGGCGGCCTTGTGCGACTCCGAGGCCCACGAGATAGTGCTTCGCCGCATCTGCCCTCTTCTGGCCGAGGACGAGGTTGTACTCAACGGTGCCCCTCTCATCGCAGTTCCCCTCGATCCTCACCCTGCCGGTCTGGGAAGAGAACCACTCGTAGTTCTTCTTGAGCACCTCGGCATCCCCTGGCCTTATGTCATACTTGTCGAAATCGAAGTAGATGTCGGATAGCTCTATTGCAGCCTCAGGGGCAGGGGCAGCCTGAGCCTCAGGGGCAGGGGCAGCCTCGTGCCTCTCCTCGGGCGCAGCAGCCGCCTTCTGCTCTGGTGCCGGGGGAGGTGCCTGCTCCCCTCGCATGGCCTGCTGGAAACATCCACAGGCTGCCAGAGCTACTCCCAGTGCCACAACCATCACCGCAAGACCAATTCTTCTCACCAACATATCCCTCTCCCTCCTTCTCTCCATGGGGTATGCCTCTCTTTGAGGGCATCTGATTTTAGTGTAATCACCGAGGGGGAGAGAAGCTTGTAGGATCGCGAAAAACATGGGCCTTTCTGCGAGACTTCCCTTATATTTATTACAGGGCCTGAAAAGGGCAATGTAAGAGCGCCCGCCTGAGAGGAGGAGATCATGAAGAGAAGGCTTTCCGGAGTGGTATTTTTTGCAATCCTGGTGCTTCCGTGCCTCGCCTTAGGCGCTACCCCCCTCGACACGGTGAAGGCGGGTGTCACCAGCGTGCTCGACGTGCTTCGTAACCCAAAGCTCCAGGGTGAATCCGGCAGGAAGGTGAAAGAGGAAAAAATCGAGGCTGCTGCGGATAACCTGTTCGATTTCGTCGAGCTCTCGAAGAGGACCCTCGGCCTGAACTGGAACAAGCTGACCATGGATCAGCGCAAGGAATTCGTCCAGCTGTACAAGACCGTCCTCAAGAATGTGTATGTCAACAGGATCATGGCCTACAAGGACGAGGATGTGGACTTCACTAAGGAGGTGCCTCTTTCCGACACGACAGCAGAGGTTCAGAGTAGAGTCGTCGAAAACGGCGGCAAGGTTTCGATAGATTACCGCGTCATCAAAGAAGATAGCGGCTGGAAGGTGTATGACGTGGTGATCGAAGGCGTCAGCCTCATCAGCAACTACCGCACTCAATTCAGGGAGATTCTCGGGAACAATCCACCGGAGAAGCTCCTCGAGGTGCTCCGCAAGAAGACGGGCGCCCAATGAAATAGGGAAGACAACCATGCAGCCTCCTCCCCTTTCGGATTGCGATGCTCCAGCCTTAGATTTTGTTTGACATCCGTCATACAGAGTATGATAATAGAGCAATAACTGAAAAGCCAAACCACCTGGGAGAGTGCGAGGGAAAAGTCACGGGTCCGGGCGGGAAGAGGCGGGTCGGGACAGACGCCGAAGGGTGGGGCCAATGGCAGATTGGCCCCACGGCCGGCCAAGGTCTTGTTGGGCAATCTACGCCATGGCAGCCACTATCCCCAACAGGGAAGAGAAGCTGAAGAATGCCGTATGCTTCTTCGCATCGGAGCACGAAAGGCTCACGCACAAGCCGCTGGCCCATACCTTTCTCTATAAGTACCTGGCGTTTCTGGACTTTGCGAGCCTGGAGAAGACGGGGTGCCCTGCCCTCGGGCTGCTCTACCGCGCCATGGGGGGAGGCCCTGTACCCATCCCCATTCACGGAGAGCGGGACATGCTGCGGAACGAATGCTTCATCTTCGTTCCCCTGGGGGGAGGCATGTACGTAGTGAAAGCATCGGGCGAGGCCGATCTGGGCTGCTTTTCACTCTTTGAAGTAAATGAGATGAGAAGACTCGTCGATGTCCACAGCCGCCACTTCGCACGGGAGTTCGATGCAAGCGCTGAGGGCCGCAAGGCAGCGGGATTCTGGAAAAGGATAAGGGGCATCAGAAAGAATGCGTCTATCGGCTATGACGATGTGTTCGATCGCGATTTTTTTTCCAAACACGAGGAGGTATATACCATGTCCAGTCTTCATCTGCTCATTGAGAAGTATGTGGATCAACTGAAGGAGCTCGAGACCCGTATGGCAGACCTCAAGCACAAGCTGGAGATCGTGATGGAGGCCTCCCGCCTTTTGGCGGAAGAAGGGCTTTCGGACGACGGTCCTTCGGGACTTTCCCACGAGAGCAGGCTGCGCTAAAGCCTTGTCGAGCCAAAGGCGAGGGCTCGCGAGGGGCGCGCGGCAAGGTCATGATCCGGCCGCTCCCAGGTACTTGGCCAACACCTCCTCATCGCCCCTCAATTTATCGGGGGTAGATTCATAAACGATGACGCCCTTGCTGATGATGTAGACTGGCCTTTACGAAGCAGGCCCCCACACTATCGCGAGAAGGCCGAGAATTGCGCCACTGACGGTCAAAGCGACAAATGCGGCGAGAAGATACTTCATACCGAACCCCTTTGCGTCGAGAAATGTAGAGCCCATGCCTGGCGCTTTATCTTAAGGCTGATCAAAGAGGGCAGGTCCGAGACCTGAAGGCATTTTCGCCCTTGCAGGCGGCCTGGCTTACGACGGCTTTCTCTATAGTAATACAGTGCATAACAATTGTCAAGAAAAGTTTCGTCGTGCGGAAGGATATGGGTCGACTTTTCAGAAGAATTCCATTCTGCCATTTCTTTTAGTTTTCCGGAAGCTTCTCAATTCCTCCCTCCGTCCACAGGTTTGCCTGCCTCCGAACCAGCTCCGGAAGGGAGGTGCCGTTCTGTACCAGGGCACGCTGCCATTCCGCTCCGTTTCCCTTGATCGCAATCGCTTGGATTATCCGGCATGCCTTCTCTGCCCGAAGGTCGATGGCGTGGGCCTCTATGCGTCTCAATGTGTCTAGGATATCTTCGGCAATGTTCCGATGCTCTTCTGTTTGCGGATCGACAATAACTCCTTCCTTCCCGAAGCGGCTGGCCTGAAACCGGTTAAAGGCATAGACCGTGTAAAGGTCTTCGCTAGGGATGAAGGGTTTCTCTAGGATCAGATACCGACCGAGGACCTGCAGATAAACAGCGAGGGCGGCCGCGGTCCTCATGCTGAGAGGGGTGTCGCATACCCTCAATTCGATAGTTCCATACTCAGGCTTGGGTCTGAGGTCCCAGTAAAAGTCCTTCATCGACTTGACGATACGCTTGGCATTCATCTTCTCATAGAAGCAGCTGAATTCATCCCACGTTGTAACCAGCGGCGCCCGTCCCGACAGGGGGAAGGCGAACACAGAATTGAGGCGGGCCGAATCGAAACCCGTGTCGCACCCCTGGACGAAAGGCGAAGATGCGCTGAGCGCAATAAATTGCGGAACATAGCGTGACAACTGGTGCAGCACTATAAGGGCTTCGTTCTTGTCTGAGCAGCCCAGATGGACGTGCTGCCCGAAAACAGTGAACTGTTTTGCCAGATAGCCGTACCTGGTCGAGATCTCGCGGAACCGGGGCTTATCGAAGATTTGCTGGTCGCTCCATTGCTGGAACGGATGAGCGCCCCCGCCGCAAATCGCAATATTAAGAAAGCGGGCGCACGTTGAAAGATGTTCGCATATCTCGGTGAGCTCGGAAAAAAGAGAATCAAAGCCCCGGTGGATCGAGGTGCTGACCTCGATCATGCTTGATGTTAGCTCGGGTTTGATGTCCCAGCCCATTTTTCTTCGGCCGAAATGGCGAAGCACGTTCGGCGCCTGGGGCGTGAGATCGTAATCTTGTTTGCTGAGCAGCTGGAGCTCCAGCTCTACTCCCAACGTAAACGCTTCCGATACTGAAAACATAGCCAACGACATGATGCGCCTCATTGCATCATTGCATGGGATGACACTCGCCGGACAGCCGACCGAGACCCAGGCGGGCAAGAGGGGGACCGACAAGCTGAAAAACCGCAATCATACCCAGTAGCATAAGCCGCGCCCGCGAATCGAAGGCGGGAAAAAGGGCAGATACGTCTATGGCCAGCACGCACGCGAGGGCGGACATGGGCAGGAGGCCGAAGCCGAGGCCCAAGCCTTGACGGAGTGCTAGACCGCTTGGCCGGCTAAAGATGAGGGCAACACCTATCTTGACCAGCCCGCGGGAAATGACCAGGAGCGCAAAAGCGGGGACCGCAACCAACCAGCCCTGCAGGCTGATCGATGCACCTACGGCTAGAAACAGAAAAGCCTGCAGGGGATAGAGGAGCGGATCGTACTCACCTCTTGGTCTCGTTCCCTCTTTGGCGCATGTCCTATACACAAGTCCGGCTCCGAGGAGGCTCAGAAAAGGCGACGCCTTCAAGAGGTAAGCAGTCTGAACAGCGACGAGCACGAGGGCCAGGTGGGCAAGGCTCACGTCCTGCCTCTGGCTGAGGAAGCGGGCCAGAAACCCATAGGTCTTGGCAATGACAAGACCCACCAGCGTGGATCCAAAAAGGACGTATAGAGGATGAAAGACTGCGGCAAACGGGTGGTTGGCGAGTTCCAGGTGCCCCCAGCCGATCCAGACCTGCGCAAGGAGGAGGGTAAAGATCGTATTGAGACCGGTCAAAAGCAGGAGCCTCTCGGTCACCTGGCCCCGGCTCTGCGCCTCCATGGTGAGGCAGATGGTGACCGCAGGGGATGTGGAGACGGCCACAATGGCGACCAGGGCCGATGACACGGCGAGCATTCTTGTCAGCATCATCACCCAGAAGACGACGGAGAACGTGGCGACCGCGTCGAGAAGACTGGTTGCCGCCAGCCATTTGTTGTGACGCAGCCACATGAGGTCGAGACGCTGACCGAGCTGGAACAGGACAGCGCCGAGGGCCACATCGACAAACGGCCGCCATGTTCCCGCCAGATCGGGAGAAATCCAGTTCAGGCCCGACGTGCCGAAAACCATTCCAAGGACCACGTAGGTGGCCGCACGCGGGATGCGACGGGTCCGAAACAGTTTGTCGGCGGTGGCGGCGCTCAAGAGCATCGCCATTCCGCACGAAAGCACCGGGCTGATAGCTGTGGGTAAGGAGGGCAGAAAGTCTAACGTCTGAGCCACTCAAGCACCGCAAAGCTCAAGCAACTTACCGGAGGACAGACCGAAGTCCTCCGGTTTGCCAAAGCCTGGTCACAGACGCTTGATCCGTGCCTTACCTGCACGGCTCCGAGGCGTGCCGTAGAGGCGCCTACAATCCTTACGACCGAGTTCCCGCGTACCCTTAAGAAACCGCTGAAACTTGATGTCTCGGATTTTTCTTACTCTGTGGCAGAAGTAGACGGTCCGGTGGATATTGATGAAAAAAGGGACTTCGGGAGTCTCCAAAAGAATCCGCGACAATGACCTGCTCTTGTACAACACAGGCATCCTCCATTCTCGCTCGCGACAGGGAGCCGAAAGGCAGAGGGTGAAGTCACATCAGCCTCAAGCAATACTGGTGCCATGGCGAGATAGTGTTCTCTTTCTTCCGGCCGTTTCTGCGTAGTTGGCGATCAGAAGGCGCGGGTCTCTCGGGCGTAGCCGAACTTCCGGCCATCCGCAACGGAAAATGGTAAAGCCCGTGAGTTTCCCTGTTGTGCTAGGTTTTCCCGGAATGCCTGTATAGGTTTTTGGACATCGTAACCATGACAGGTTGCAGGCGCAGGTAGGACCTACACCCCGCGGCAGAAGAGAATCTCGGGTCGGCCTTGTCATGGCGCCGTGCGGCACGTCTTTTGCTGCTCGTCATTACCCTCGATCAGTAGCAGAGCCTTTGCGCGGCGGCAAAGGGCAACAGTGGGTGGCACACCTTCTGCCGGAACCTTAAGTTTTGTTGAACTCTGTCGATAACTATCGGCAGAACCGTTTAGGGGCGAACCATGCCGAAAGGATGGGGCGCAAAGCCACTGGCCTAAATTCCCCGTAACCGGAGAACATGGCAGCAGGGCTGCCGGGGGAACACCTCTTCGCAGTCATCACCCCTTCTCCTTAAAGGTTCCATTCTCCCCGCCCCAGAAGGGGAGAATCGGATAGGACCGATTCACTTGCAGACTCGTGTCGAAAACATGGAGGAGAACAAGTATGGAGAGGACGAAAAAGTGGCACTGGGTGATGATGCTTACCGTCGTCCTGTGGGCATCGAGCACCGTAGGGGCAATGGCCCATGACATCTACGATGTCTTTCAGGGCATCCAGGACAACAACGCGCGGTGGGTACCAGGGGAGAATCCCATTTCCCGGCTGTCAGATCAGGAGAGGAGAAATCGCTTGGGCCACGCCGTCACGGGGAGCACGATGGGCAAGCCGATCATGAGCTCGGCGACGCCTCAGCAAGCTGCTGCTCTTCCGACGGCTCTCGACTGGCGCAACAACAGCGGCGACTACGTCACCTCGGTAAAAGACCAGGGTAACTGCGGATCCTGCTGGGCATTTGCAGACGTGGCGACTCTCGAGTCGATCATGCTTATTGCGGGGAAGGACCCAGGCACGAACGTCGACGAGTCCGAGCAGATCATGATCTCATGCAGCGGAGCGGGGTCGTGTAACGGCGGGGCGACAAGTCTCGCCGCCGAATGGCTGCAGAGTGCGGGTGACGCACCTGAAAGCTACTACCCCTATACCGCGACCAACGGCTCGTGCAGCTCCGCCCTCTCCGGATGGCAGGCCCAGGCGACGAAGATCTCCGGGTGGGTGTGGATAACGACCACTCCCCCCACGGCCACGGCGCTCAAGCAGGGCCTCAATACGTACGGCCCACTCTCGGTGACCATGAACGTGTATGAGGACTTCTTCTATTACACCTCCGGCGTCTACCAGCACGTAAGCGGCAGCCTCGCTGGCGGCCACGCGATCGAATTGGTGGGCTACAACGATGCCGGCCAGTACTTCATCGCCAAGAACAGTTGGGGCACGGAGTGGGGCGAGCAAGGGTTCTTCCAGATCGCTTACTCCGAGCTTACGAGTGTCACCCAGTTCGGCGCGTGGGCGATCGGCTACACGATGGCGAACCCGCCGACGCCTGGGACGTGCACGTACTCGATCTCGACGACGGGAGCGAGCATGCCCCTGAATGGCGGGACCGGTACGATCAACGTGACAGCCACCGGCAGTAGCTGCTCGTGGACCGCCCAGTCGAACGAGCCGTGGATCACCATCATAACGGGGGCGAAAGGCACGGGCAACGGTATCGTCTCTTACTCCGTTGCCCCCAACAGCCCCACGGCGAACATGGGGGCACCGGCGAGGAGCGGCACCATATCCGTCGCCGGCTATGCGTTCACCGTGAACCAGGCGAACCTGAGCTGCACCTATACCACCGCCATGGATTCGTCGGGGACGACAGGGGCAATCTCCAACCAGATCGACGTCTCCACGAGCAACTCACAGTGTCCCTGGACCGCTACCTCGCAGGTACCGTGGATAAGCGTCACCGCCGGCGCCTCGGGCACGGGCAACGGCGTGGTGAAGTTCACCATGCAGCCCAACCAGTCGGTGACGGCGCGCACGGGCCAGCTTTTCGCGGCAGGCACGGCCTACACGTTCTCGCAGGAGCCCGGACTGACATGCACGTACGCCGTCACTCCTGCGAGCTTTAGCGAGGCAAAGAGCTCCGGGAGCTTTGCGGTGACGGTGAGTACTCCAGCCGGGTGCACGACCACGCCGAAGAGCAATGCGTCGTGGTTGACCGTATCCGGAGCGACGCTGAACGGCACCGGGGCGACGACGGTCTCATACCAGGCAAATACTACCGGAGCCACGAGAAGCGGCACATTGACGTTCGGGACATCAACGGTGACGGTGACACAGGCCGCGAAATAGCTTAACTTCGAACCATCATAACCCAGGGCCCCGGTTCTCGCATCGAGCCGGGGTCCCTTTTTCATGGAGCAGCTCTTTACTCCTGCACTTCGACATAATTGTCGATAGCCAACACGACGTCATCGGGGGGTTTTGCGAAAAATGGCTTAGATAGTCGCGTTTTTCCATGTCCGCGACGCGGCACTCCGTATGCATGTCTATCGGTGATACGGATCCGTCTTAAGATGAGGAGATGGGTTAGTTAAAGGGGCGGCCTTGGTGGTTCTCATGCTCTTTTAGGCGATGGAAAGAAGTTTTTCCCAAGGACGGCTCAAAACTATTGAGGAGGAAAGAGATGAAAAAGTTCCTTGTGCTGGCGATCCTTTTGGCTTTCGCGGTTGTCGCTCCTCTTTCGGCGAGGGCGCAGGTTAGCGTAAACGTGAACATCGGGGTTCCCCTGCCGCCGCCCGTTGTCGTGCAGGCCCCTCCCGCGGTGGTGGTGCTTCCCGGTGCCCCCGATGTCTACGTCGCCCCCGACCTCGCCGTCGACCTGTTCTTCTGCGACGGGTGGTGGTGGCGTCCCTGGGGAGGCCGCTGGTACCGTTCCCGCTACTATGACCGCGGCTGGGTCTACTTCAACCACGTTCCGCACTTCTATGCCAACGTAGACCCGGGATGGAGAGGATACTACGCGGGCCACAATTGGCACGGACAACCCTGGAACTTCCAGAGGATCTCCAACAATGAGCTCCAGCGCAACTGGAAGGGTTGGCATGACAACGGGTACTGGAAGCAGAGGGGCTTCGGTGTCCGGGGCAACCAGATGCGGCCTCAGCAACAGGCTGCACGGCAGCCAGGATACCAGGGAAGGCCCGACGTCCACGGACAGGCGTACCGGCAGCCGCAGGCCGGGTATGGTCAACCCCGGGGCGAGGAGCGACAGGGACGAGCTGAAAGGCGCGAAGAAGAACGGAGATAGAAGGACGAAGACCATAGATCACAAGGGCCGCAGGGTACGCCCGGCGCATGTCCAAAGTCGTCAATACCTATCAGGCTAAAAGGGGGGATGTCCCCCCTGGGGCCGGGCAACCGGCCCTTTTGCTTCATGATGCGTCCGTGAGCCGGAAGACGTGTCGAGGGACAAGAAACGGGCTGTCAGATTCTTTCCGTACCCTCCAGGGTAAAGCAAACACGAGAGAACTCAAGATAGGGCGTGCCGGCACCAGCAACAGAGGGTCCTACCCCACGGCCCGCAGGTACATCGTGAGACGAGCAACAGGGCGATATGCCCTTCCTACCAGATTTTCTCCTTACTGGAAACGTCGGCCTGTTCGTCTGAAAGCCCTTCCTCCACGAGGAGGCGCGAAGCCTCCATGACGACATCGAGTCGGCGCTTTGTCTCCGCCAGGCGGGTTTCGAGTTCCTTAATCTGGGCCACGTATTTCTCGATAAGTGCATGAAGATCGGCCATTGCATATACCTCCTTGTATGTGGCGATAATGTCGTCGAACACTTCCTCGTAGCCGACGCTCAAGTTCGTTCTGGCGAACCATGTCCTTTCCGGTGAGCCTCCCTCCTTGAAGCTCGCATCCCCGGCATCATGCCTCTTCGCGAAGCGGTGTGCGTACGTCTCGACGAGGCTTTTCATCTCGCTCACCTCAAAGGGGGAAAAAGAGCTCAG
>CAYZAF010000328.1:0-7067 GCA_964476435.1 uncultured Syntrophaceae bacterium | reverse complement strand
GCCATGAAAGAGGAGCTTTCAGGGACGCCCTGGTCCGATGTCGCCACGGTTGCCGTGGAAGGGACGGAGAAGATGCTTCGAGCCCTTCTCGACAGCACCGGGAAGGAGAGCGTCGACCCATTGCGCCGCACCATGCAGTCCATCATGATGGAGCACGGTTCGGTGTTCCGAACGGAAGAGGGGCTCGCAAAGGGGATCGACGGGATCAGGGGCCTGAAGGAGCGTTCTGGCCAGGTGGCTGTGGCCAACAAGGGGCGGACCTTCAACCACGAGCTCATGGAGGCCTTGGAGCTTCGATCCCAGCTCGCTCTGTGCGAGGTGATCCTGACGAGCGCGCTCCACAGGAGGGAGAGCCGGGGAGCCCATTCTCGGGAAGATTTCCCCCTGAGAGACGACCGGTCCTTTCTGAAACACTCCCTGGCTTTCAAAGGACCGGCCGGCCCTGAAATCGGATACAAGCCCGTGAGGATAAACCGCTTTCAGCCGGAGGCGAGAAACTACTGAAAAAAGAGACCAAGGGGGAGGCGGAAAAATGATGACGCGGCTCAAGGTTTTTCGCTATGATCCGGAACACGGTGAGGGGCCCTCCTATCGGACCTACGAGGTGGATGCCGACCCTACGGACCGGCTGCTCGATTGCCTCGTTCGCATCCGCTGGGAGCAGGATGCAACGCTTGCGTTTCGCATGTCGTGCGGCCACGGCGTCTGCGGTGCTGACGGGATGAGGATCGACGCTGTGTGCGGTCTTCCCTGCCAGAAACTTGTCAAGGACTTCGGAACTGAGGTCCTCATTGAGCCGTTGCCCGTCTTCAGGGTCATCAAGGACCTCATCGTCGACCTGGACCCTTTTTTCGAGAAGTATCGCTCCATCAAGCCGTACCTGATCACGGAGACTGCCCCGCCCCTTGGGGAGCGCAGCCAATCCCCCGAGGGGCAGCGTGCTTTCGAGGATGCGATCCGCTGCATCCTGTGCGCGTGCTGTACCGCCTCCTGCCCTGTGAACCAGCAGAAAGAGACGGAAGGATACGTTGGGCCGGCTGCCCTGGTGCGGGCCTTCCGCTATCTGTTCGATTCGAGGGATGAGGGGTCCAAAGAGCGGATCACCTTGCTCGACCGCAAGGAGGGCGCCCATGGCTGCCGGACTTTGTGGAAGTGTACGGAGGTATGCCCCAAGGGGATCCCCGTGACCAGAGAGATCGGCCAGATCAAGCGACGCATATTCGAGGCGCGAAAAGGGGAGAAGTAGGCATGCCCTGGCCGCAACGCGAAAAACCGCTAGGGCCGGACGCCCTCTTTGTTACGGCGCTCGCTCCATCGCTGCGTGATCACGTAGAACACCGGCACAAAGGGAATGGCGAGGAGGGTGGACCCGAGCATGCCCCCGAAGACGACCGTGCCGATGGCGCGCTGGCCAGCAGCCCCGGCGCCTGTCGCTAAGAGCAGCGGGGCCACACCGAGGATAAAGGCGAAGGAGGTCATGATGATAGGCCGAAACCGGCGGCTCGTCGCCTCGAGGGCCGCATCCGTTATGGACATGCCTGTCCTTCGCAGCTCCCGTGCGAATTCTACGACGAGGATGGCGTTCTTGCTCGCCAGGGCGATCATGAGCACGAGGCCGATCTGCGTGTAAAGGTTGTTGTCGTAGCTCCGAAGAAGGAGGCCCACGAGGACCCCGACGAGGGCCATGGGAACCGCGAGGATGACCGCGGCAGGCGATGTCCAGCTCTCGTACAGGGCGGCAAGGACCATGAAGACGAGCGTCACGGAGAGGGCATAGATGAAATACGCCTGGTAGCCAACCTGTTTCTCCTGATAGCTCGTCGCCGTCCAGTCAAAGCCCATGCCCCTGGGCAGGATGCGGTTTGCGAGCCTCTCCATGGTGGCAAGGGCCTGGCCCGAGCTGTAACCGGGGGCGGAGGAGCCGAAAATAGGGGCGGCGGGGTAGAGGTTGTAGCGCGTGATCAGCTCCGAACCCTGCGTGCGCCTCACGTCGAGAAGGCTCCCGAGGGGCACCATATCGCCTTGCGTGTTTCTCGTATAGAGGTTCCTGATTTCTTCGGGAGTTCCCCGGTAGCGGTCCCCCGCCTGAATGTAGACCTGGTATATCTGGTTGTACTTGTTGAAGAGGTTGACGAAGGAGGAGCCGAGGTTGCCCTGGAGCGTCTGAAACACGTTCCCGAGGGGGACCTGGAAGGATTGCGCCTTTGTCCTGTCTATGTTGAGGAAGAGCTGTGGGCTCCGGGCGTCAAAGGTGGTCGCCAGGCCCTGGAGGCCGCCTGCGGAGTTGCCCGCCGCCACGAGCTCGTTCGTGACGTTCTGGAGGTTTTCGAGGTCGTTCCCCGTGCGGTCCTCCACCATCATCTGAAAGCCGCCGGACTGGCCCAGTCCCCTGATGGGCGGCGGGATCACGACAAAAGCGATTGCCTCCTGGATCGTTGAGAGGTCGCGGTTCAGGCCCGAGACGATCCTGTCCTGCGTGAGTGCGCGGCCCCGCTCGCTCCAGTCCTGATAGACGATGAAGACGGTGATAAAGTTGGGTACGGTCGCGAAGTCGAGAACGGAGAAGCCCCCGATGTCGACCCAGGCCGCGATCCCGGGCGTCTTCCTGAGGATGGCCTCGATCTTGTCCGATACCTGCTGCACCCTCGGCTGGGACGCGCCGTCGGGCAGGCGGGCCAGCAGAACAGCGTAACCCTGGTCTTCGGTCGGCAGAAAGCCCGTAGGTCGCCGCACGAACTGCCAGCAGGCGAGGGTTATGATCACGAGGAAGACGACGAGGGCGATCCCCGGATGATTCACCATCCTCCGCACCATGCCCATGTAAGGACGCTTCACGTCCTCGTACACCTTGTTGAAGCCCCGGTAGAACAAGTTCGGCCGTTTCTCTTTTCTCGGGCGGAGCCACAGGGCGCACTGGGTCGGCTTCAGCGTGAGGGCGTTGATGGCGCTTATCACGGCGGTCGCGGCGATCACGAGGGCGAACTGGCGGAAGATCTGTCCCGTGATGCCGGGCAGGAAGGCGGCGGGCAGAAAGACGGAGACGAGGGCCATGGTGATGCCCAGCACGGGGCCGATCAGCTCGGCCATGGCCTTGATGGCCGCGTCCTTGGGGGATAGGCCTTTTTCGATGTAGTACGAGCTGTTCTCCACGATGACGATGGCGTCGTCAACGACGATGCCGATGGCGAGGACCAGCGCGAAGAGGGTCATCAGGTTTATAGTGAAGCCGAGGGCGATCATTGCGGCGAAGGCGCCCACGATGGTCACGGGCACAGTGGTCGCGGGCACGAGGAGGGCCCTGAAATTCTGGAGAAAGACCATGATGACGATGAGCACGAGGATGGCCGCCTCGAAGAGGGTCTCGTAAACCTTCGATATGGACTCGCGGACGAACTTGGTCGTGTCGAAATGGATGCCGTACTTCAGGCCCTCGGGAAAATCCTTGCTCATGGTGTCCACGAGCTTGTAGACGCTGTTCGCTACTGCGATGGCATTGGCTTCCGGCAGGGCGAAGACCGGGATCTCGGCCGACTTATACCCCCCGGCCCTGCTATAGAGGGAGTAGGTCTGCTGTCCGAGCTCGACCCGCCCGATGTCCCTTATCCGCACGATCTGGGGACTCGGCCCCGAGGTGTCGCTCTTGACAATGATGTTTTCAAACTGGTCGGCGTCGGAGAGCCTCCCCAGGCTGTTGATGGTCAGCTGGAACACCTGGTCAGGGGGGACAGGTGGCGCGCCCAGCCGCCCGGCCGTCACCTGCACGTTCTGGTCCGAGACAGCGTTCTGGACGTCCGTGGACGTGAGGTTGAACTGCTTGAGCCTGTTCGGATCGAGCCAGATGCGCATGCTGTACTGCCCGGCGCCGAAGACCCTTACCTGGCCCACGCCGGGCAGCCGGGCTAGGGGGTACTCCATGTTGATCTGGGCGTAATTGGAAAGAAAGGCCTCGTCATACCGGTCGTCCGGGGAGTAGAGGCTGACCACGAGGAGGATGTTCGTCGAGACTTTCCTCACCGTCACCCCCTGCACCTGGGCGCCGGCGGGAAGTTGAGCGAGGGCGCCCGCCACCTGGTTCTGGACGAGGATGAGCGACTTGTCGAGATCGGTGCCGACATCGAAGCTTATGGTAAGCGTGTACGTGCCATCGCTTCCGCTCGTGGAGGACATATAGATGGCGTGCTCCACCCCGTTGACCGCCTGCTCCAAAGGTACGCCGATCGTCTCGGCCACGACCGAGGCGCTGGCACCGGGGTAAGACGTGCTCACCTGGATGGTAGGGGGCGTGATGGGCGGATACTGCTCGACGGGCAGCTTCATATAGCTGATGGCGCCGACGATGACTGTAATGATGGCGAGGACGTTCGCGAGGATGGGGCGTTCGATGAAGAAGCGGGAGATCATGGAGCGGCACCACTCTGTTCCTGGGGTGTCACGGGCCGGCCAGGAAATGCCTTCTGGACGCCTTTCACGACGACACGGTCGTCGGCCCTGACGCCCTCTCGGATGGCCCGCATGTGGTCCACCAGGGCCCCAAGCGTGACCGCGCGCCGCACCACCACGTTCTGTTGATTCACCACGAGGAGAAACGGGCCGCTCTGGTCGGAGCTGAGGGCCTCTTGAGGGACGAGCAGCGTTTTTGCCTCCTCAACAGGCACGCGGATACGGGCATAGACGCCGGGCATGATGAGACCGTCGGGGTTCTGAAAGATGCCCCTCATCTGGAGGGTGCCGCTCGTGGCGGTGAGGGTGATGGAGGCAAAATCGATCACGCCCCGGTGGGGGCAGCCCTTCTCGTTGAGGAAGCCCATGAAGACGGGCCACCTTTGCGACTGTGTTCCGCCCGGCTTCCAGTGCGCCTCTTCCATCAGGCGGGTGAGGTCGGAGTCGCTGATCGTGAAGTACGTGTAAATGGGGTTCGTCTGGTTCATCGACGCGAGCACCGTGACCTCGCTCGAGCCTACCAGGTTCCCCGGATCGACGAGCCTGCGGTCTATGCGGCCGTCGAAGGGGGCCCTCACCTCTGTATAGTCCAGATTGAGCTTTGCCAGGTTCCGGCTCGCGATGGCGTTCGTCAGGTTCGCCTGTGCCGCATCCCTCTGAAAGCGCCAGTTATCCACATCTGACTGGGCAGCCGCTTTCCTGGAGAGCAGCTCCGAGTACCGGAGGTATTGGGCCTCCGCGTAGGCGAGCTGCGCCTTCTGGAGACTAATTGCCGCCTCTGCCTGCTTGAGGCTGTCCTGGTAGGTATTCTGCTGTATGATGAAGAGGAGCTGCCCCTCTTTCACGAATTGGCCGTCCTGGAAGAGCACCTTCTCCAGGTAGCCGGCGACGCGGGCGCGGAGCTGCACGGTATTGAGGGCCTGGGTGCTCCCCGTCAACTCCAGATAGTCGGTGATAGTCTTCTCAACGGGATGGGTAACCGTCACCGATGGAGGGGGCGGCATCTCCTTGGGTTTTTCCGTGCACGAGGGTACGAGGAGCAGAAGGGCAAGCCAAAGGATAGCCTGTCCTGTGTCAAAGATCTGTCGCGCCAATGGTCTTTTTTGCGCCATGCTTCTTCTCCACCGCTTCCTACGGCGCCTACTATTCCTTTGGCGCGCGGAGGAAAGGGCTATCTCTCATTCCCGGACGGCAGGCGCACCGGCTTCAGCAGATCTCCCCAGTCAGTACGCCGAGCCATAATTGCCTTGACGTCCTCGGGCACCGGGTCCGCTCCCTCCCAGGCCTGCCAGCCGCCGCCCAATGCCCGGTAGACCGACACCAGGCCGGTCGAAATGGCGCCGAGGTTCGCGGCAAAGGAATCCTGCTCGCCGAGGAGGGCCTGCTCGGCCACAATGACCGTGGTAAAATCAGTGACCCCTCCCCGGTATTGCTCCACGGCATACCCGAGAGACTTCCGCGCGGCCTCCGTGCTCCTGGCCAGGTCATCTGCACGTTCCTCTGCCCTCAAGTAGGCGACAAGAGCGTCCTCAACGTCTTGCTGCGCCTTCAGCACCGCATTTTGATAGGTAATAAGGAGCTCTTGAAATCGCGCGTCCTGTATGCGGACGTTATTCTCGAGCCGCCCGTAGTTGAAGATGTTCCATTGAAACGACGGCCCGGCCAGAATGTCCCTGCTGCCCCACTTGAATATGTCCGAGAGGCTCGACCCAGGAAGATCCGTCGAAAGAAAGGTGAAAGTCCCGGACAGAGAGAAAGCGGGGAAGAGCTGTGCCCTGGCCACACCTATGAGCGCGCCCTGGGCCATGGCTTGATACTCCGCGCTGCGCACGTCGGGTCTGCGGCGGAGAAGGTCTTCCGGGATTCCGATTGCTATCTGCGGGGGAGGAGCCGGAATGACTGAAGACCGTGCTACCCGGTCGATGAGGTCGGTGGGGGGAAGGCCGAGCAATATGGCGAGGGCGTGCCTTGTCTGCTCGGCCTGGGTTTGAAGGACGGGCACCGAAGCCAACGTGTCCTCGAGGATTGTTCTTGCCTGCTCCACGTCCCTCTCCGAGGCGAGACCGAACTGAAACCTGGCTTGCGCCAAGGAGAGGTTCTCTTTCTGTGTCTCCACATTCTGTTGCGCGATATCTATCCGGTTTTCGAGGGTCCTGATCTGGATATAGTCGGTTGCCACGTCCGCAGCGAGACTCACGAGGGCACTCTCGTAATCTGCGACGGTCGCCTCGAGGGTCGCTCCGGCCGATTCGATGGCCCGCCGAAACTTGCCCCAGAAGTCGATCTCCCACGAAGCAGTGAGCCCGACCTGGTCCTGGGTGTAGCTCAGCTCCCCAGGCGTAGCAAGCGGCCCATACTGGCTGAGCCGGTTGTATTGCAGCGAGGCGATGGCCTGCTGGGTCTGCGGATAGAGCTGGCCCCTCGCGAGGGCGAGCTGGGCCCTTGCCTCCAGCACGCGGACCCCTGCCGCCCTGAGGGTGAGATTCTGGCAATATGCGGTTTCGACGAGCCCGTCGAGCACAGGGTCGTTGAAGACGCGCCACCAGGCGCGGTATTCCGGCTCCCCGTTCGTTATGCGCTTGTCTTTTGCCTTTGTCCAGTTCGTGAGGAGGGACGTCGGGGGCCGG